>JAZSDA010000012.1:0-20177 GCA_045530955.1 Candidatus Gastranaerophilaceae bacterium | reverse complement strand
AGGAACAGGATATGTAGGATTAGTAGCAGGGGCGTGTTTAGCTGATATGGGCAACAACGTTATCTGTATAGACAACAACCTAGAAAAATTAAAACAATTAGAAAATGGTATAATCCCAATCTATGAACCAGGCTTAGAAGAACTTGTTAAATCAAATGTTTTAGAAAATCGTTTGGCATTTTCTTCAGACCTAGAAAAAGCAGTTAAAGAATCTGAAGTTTGTTTTATTGCTGTTGGAACTCCTCAAGGTGAAGACGGCTCTTGCGATTTGCAATATGTTCTAAAAGTTGCAGAGCAAATTGCAAAAGCTATGAATGGATACAAGGTTATCGTAGATAAATCAACTGTTCCTGTTGGTACAGCTGAAAAAGTAAGTGCACTTATAAAAGCTAATACTATTTACCCCTTTGATGTTGTATCAAACCCAGAATTTTTAAAACAAGGTAATGCAGTTGATGACTTTTTACACCCTGATAGAGTTGTAATTGGTTCAAACTCAGACAAAGCAACTGCGATTATGCAAGAAATTTATTCGCCATTTTTTAGAACAGGCAATAGAGTTATTGTAATGGATGTCAAATCCGCAGAAATGACTAAATACGCAGCAAATTCATTTTTGGCTACAAAAATATCTTTTATGAACGAAATTGCAAACCTATGTGAAAAAGTAGGTGCTGATGCTGAAATGGTTCGTGTTGGGATAACAACAGATAGCCGTATTGGTAACAAATTCTTATTTCCAGGACTTGGCTATGGCGGAAGTTGTTTCCCAAAAGACGTTAAAGCTCTAATCAAAACAGGTACTGAGAACAATTGCGATATGGCAATCATTAAAGCAGCAGATTCTACAAACAAAAAACAAAGAAGTCTATTTGTTGAAAAAATTACAAAACGTTTTGGAAAAGATTTATCAGGAATGACTTTTGCAGTTTGGGGACTTGCTTTCAAACCTAAAACTGATGATATGAGAGAAGCTCCGGCTATCACAATCATT
Source organism: Candidatus Gastranaerophilaceae bacterium (assembly GCA_045530955.1). Lineage (GTDB taxonomy): Bacteria > Cyanobacteriota > Vampirovibrionia > Gastranaerophilales > Gastranaerophilaceae > Zag111. The sequence goes on along the minus strand of JAZSDA010000012.1, from coordinate 19,183 downwards.
AATGCATTATTAGATATGGGTGCAAGAGTAAAAGCCTTTGACCCAAAAGCGTTTGAAGCTGCAAGATTCCACTTCGCAGATAGAATTACATATTCAAAAAATGCGTATGAAACCTTAGACAATGCAGACGCACTTCTTTTGTTAACAGAATGGAACGAATTCAGACGTCCTGATTTTGAAAAAGTTAAAGCCTTGATGAATAAACCAATTATTTTTGATGGTAGAAATCAATACAACATGGAAAGAATGCTTGAAAAAGGATTTGAATACCAACAAATCGGAAAGGTTTGTGCTGAATATCAAGAATTTTCATTGACATAACATCCACTCCATAATATAACTAAATTATAGTTTTTCAGAATTAAGTTCGCTAAGTTGCGAAGAGAGGTTTATGATGACCAAAGTAAGTTGCGTTGTGCCAATTTACAATGCTTTGGATGACGTAAAAATATTATTAAAATCTATTTTGGATAATTTTAACTTTGATTTAGGTGAAGTAATCTTGATTAATGATTGCTCTTCTAAACCTGAAACAACAGTATTTTTACAAGAATACACCCAACAACACCCTCAATTAAAATATTATGAAAACGAACAAAATTTAGGGTTTGTCAAAACTTGTAACAGAGGAATGCAACTTGCAAACAACGAAATCGTAGTTCTGTTAAACAGTGATACAATTATTCCTAAAGAATTCTGTGAACGTATTATTAAATGCTTTAATTCTGATGAAAAAATTGGGATAGCATCACCAATTAGTGCTCATTCTCCGGCATATTTTATACCACTACCTAAAAATATGACCATTGAAGAAATGAACCAAAAATTGCGTTCAAAACATAAATGTTCATACCCAACAATTCCAAATGCTGAAGGTTTTTGTTTTTGTATAAGAAAAGAAGTTATTGAAAAACAAGGCTATTTAGATACAGTTTGGGGCAAAGGTTACCACGAAGAAGTCGATTTTGCTTATCGTGCCATAACAAATGGTTGGAAAAACGTTTTGATTGACGACTTATATGTATTTCACAAAGCTGAGGCTTCATTTGGAAAGAAAAACAGAAAACAACAAATCCAAAGAAACAACGCTGAATTCAAAAAACGTTGGGGCGGATTTAGAGATAAATACAGTTTAGAAAACAATCTTGAAAACCCAATGCTTCAAATTGATAAAGAATTACACGTTCATTTTCAAGACAGAGAACTTTTAAGAACACCTGCTCAATACATTTTTTCAATAAAGAAAACTAAAACAAAAATGGAAAAAGTAATGACTATGCTTGGATTTCAGTTCAAACTTTCAAAATAGATTTACTCAAATAATTAAATAAAAGTTAATTTACAATGACTTTCATAAAAATAACGTTAAAATAAAAATACAAAGTTATTTGAATGGAGTTGATGTATTATGTTAGATTTTGACAAATTTACAAATTATTCTCAAGAAATCCTTTCCAGTGCAAGTAATTTAATGGCTTCACATAAAAATTCTCAAATGGAGCCTGAACACGTTATGCTTGCAATGATTAAAGATAACGGGATTATTAAAGATTATCTAACGGAACTTAGACTACTTAATCAAAACTTTATAAATAAAATCGTATCAAGAGTAGAAAATTTCCCTAAAATCTCAGGCCCGATAAATCCTCAAGGATTATATTTATCAAACGACACAAGACGACTTTTAGAAATCGCAATCGAAGAATCAGAAAGAATAAAAGACGATTTTGTCGGAATTGAATCAATTCTACTTGCTATGACAAAACTTGATAACAGCAATATTAAAACAGTATTACAAGATGCGAATATCAATTCGAATTCAGTTCTTGGAGTAATGAAAAAAATTAGAGGTAACAAAAGAGTGGACAACAAAAACGCTGAAGAAAACATGAAAGCACTAGAAAAATATTCAACAGATTTAACTGATTTAGCACGTAAAGGGAAATTAGACCCTGTTATTGGACGAGATGAAGAAGTTAGAAGAATTATCCAAGTCTTGAACCGACGCACAAAAAATAACCCTGTATTAATCGGTGAACCAGGGGTTGGCAAAACAGCAATCGTTGAAGGTTTAGCTCAACGTATCATTAGAGGTGATGTTCCTGAAAGTCTAAAAGAAGTTAAATTGATTTCTCTTGATTTAGGTGCATTAGTTGCCGGTGCAAAATTTAGAGGCGAATTTGAAGAGCGTCTAAAAGCCGTGTTAAAAGAAGTTGAAGACTCAAACGGTGAAATCGTAATGTTTATTGACGAACTTCATACGGTTGTTGGTGCAGGTTCAACTGAAGGCTCTATGGATGCAGGAAATCTACTAAAACCAATGCTTGCACGTGGAGTGTTACGTACAATTGGAGCTACAACAATTAACGAATACCGCAAATATATTGAAAAAGACCCAGCTTTAGAACGTCGTTTTCAACCTGTTTTGGTTGACGAACCATCTGTTGAAGACACAATCAGTATCTTGCGTGGACTAAAAGAAAAATACGAAGTTCACCACGGCGTAAGAATTTTAGATAGTGCAATTATTGAAGCTGCAAAATTATCAGACAGATACATTACTGACAGATTTTTACCTGACAAAGCTATCGACTTAATCGATGAAGCTGCAAGTTCACTTCGTATTGAAATTGACTCTATGCCTGAAGAAATCGACTCTTTAATGCGTCAAAAAATGCAACTTGAAATTGAGCGTGAAGCAATCAAAAAAGAAGAAACAGATGAAGCAAGAGCAAAAGTTGAAGACATCTCAAAACAAGTTGCGATGCTAGATGATAAAATCAACACAATGAAAACCCAATGGGAACAAGAAAAAGCATCTATCACATCTGAAGCTGATATCAAAGATGAAATTAATAACGTAAAAAATAAAATTGAAGAAGCTGAAAGAAACACTGACCTTCAAACAGCAGCAGAATTAAAATACGGCAGACTTTTAGAACTTGAAAAACAACTTAGAGCTTGTCAAAACAAAGAACAAGTTGAAAACAAATTCCTTAAAGAAGAAATCACAGGATCAGATATTGCTGAAGTTGTTTCAAAGTGGACAGGAATTCCTGTTACAAAGCTTGTTGAATCAGAAAAACAAAAATTATTAAATATGGAAGAAATCCTACACAAACGACTTGTAGGACAAGAAGAAGCCGTTGATACAGTATCTGATGCAATTCGTCGTGCACGTTCAGGTTTAAAAGACCCTAAACGACCAATTGGAACATTCTTATTCCTTGGACCAACAGGTGTTGGTAAAACTGAACTTGCAAAATCATTAGCTGAATTCATGTTCAACGATGAAGATGCCCTAATCAGAATCGATATGTCAGAATATATGGAAAAACACAACGTATCAAGACTTGTAGGAGCTCCTCCTGGATATGTTGGATATGAAGAAGGCGGACAATTAACAGAAGCAGTTAGAAGAAAACCTTATTCAGTTGTACTTTTTGATGAGATTGAAAAAGCACACCCAGACGTATTTAATATTATGCTACAAATCTTTGATGACGGTCGTTTGACAGATTCAAAAGGTCGTACGATTGATTTTAAAAATACACTTATTATTATGACAAGTAACATCGGTTCAGATGTAATCTTAGAAAATACTCTAAACGCTATGCTTTCACCTGAACAATTTAATGACACTAAAGATAAAGTTCTTGAAGTCTTAAGAGGACATTTCAAGCCTGAATTTTTGAACAGAATTGATGAAACAATTTTCTTTAAAGCGTTGTCATTACAACAACTAAGTAAAATTGTAGATATTCAAATGAATTACTTGAGAAATCTTTTAAAAGAACAAGAACTAGAATTCACAATCTCAGATGATGCTAAAGAATTTCTTGCAACTCAAGGATTTAATCCTGTATATGGTGCAAGACCACTAAAACGTGTGATTAGACAAATGGTAGAAAACCCACTATCAAAAGCCATTTTAGGTCAAAACTTCACCAAAGGTGATGTAATAAAAATCGACCTTGACGATGATAAACTTACTTTTAACAAATAACTATACAACCGAAAGGGCAGGGTCCTATGACCCCGCCCAGCTTATATATAAAATGTAATATTTTCGGTAATTATGCTAAAAGAGCTTCAACGATTTTTGCGTTAGTTTCAGATCTTCTTACGTTTAGTAAGTATTTTTCAACTTGTGCTGAAATTTCTTCTTCTGTAACTGATGTATATTTAACGTCTAAAGATTCTACATAAGATTTTACTGTTACCATTTCATATTTGTTTGTCATAATTTTATCCCCTTTTATTACTTATTTGTTTTTCCCTTACATTTATATAAAGTATTTTTGATTTTAAGAATTGCGTAAATTGTCTATAAAAAGTATATAATTTTACATAAGTTTACAATTCAACCATACAAAAAATGAACCAGTAGCATTTTCTACTCGTTATATACATGTAAGGAACGAAGAAAAAGAAAATGGAGGTACATTATGAAAAAGATTATAGCTACCGCTTTATGTTTAACATTAGGTGCACCTTGCTTTGCTGCTGGACCAATGGGACCACATCACTCTCCACGCCCAGTAGTCCATCACACAACATACGTAACTCATAATGTACCACCACGACATCATATGCACAGAACTTACAGACACCATCACGGAATGTCCCCAGGTGCAAAAACAGCAGTTGCAGTGGCAGGAGTTGCAGGCTTAGCAATGGTAATTGCCGCAATAGCTGACTAAAATTTATACCTACTTAATCTTTTAACCTTAATACTATTCTTAATCTACACACCCCGAAAACTATTCCAAAACTCCATAACAATGGAACCTCTCAGGTGAGGCTGAGAGGTTTTCTTTTTGCCTTTGTAACAAAAACTTAACAAAAGACTTTAAAAATTAAAGTTCATCAAAAAATCAACCGATATATAATTTGTAATCAATACAAAACTAATTTTCCTCCTTTTCCCCTACTACTAACTAACCTACTTAAACGGAACCACAAGGTTCCTTTTTTATTGCCTAAAAATATACTTGTAACAAAAACTTAACAAAATGCTTAAAAAATTAAAGTTCGATAAAAAATCAGCCGATATATAATTTGTAATCAATACAAAACTAATTTTCCTCCTTTTCCCCTACTACTAACTAACCTACTTAAACGGAACCAACAAGGTTCCTTTTTTATTGCCAAAATTATGTGTTTCGTGTATTTTAAAGATAGAATTAGGGATTCACATATGAAAGTAACAAATGCCCCACGTAAACTACTAAGATGGTTCAAACGAGAAAACGTATGGGCTAGAGAATTAAATCAGTATTTAATGGCAAACCCACAAACAAACAGAAGAGTGGGTTCACTTCCGTATGAATGGATAAAAGACTTTGAACCAAGTCAAAGAGCAAGGGTTACACAAGAAATTTGTGATGTATTTGAACGCTTTGCAATTGAAACAAAAGACTTATGCGAAGATGATTTTTACACAACACGTATGACCGTAAAAAAGATACTTGGACTTAGTCCAGTATTTAAAGAATTACAATCAACACTAAGAAGAATACTACAAAGGAAAGATGTTTTTGTAGGCTACTTGGGTCAAGGTGCTGTTAAAATGTCATCAAAAATAGATGTTGGCGGTAAAGGTTATGCTTTTTCTATATTCAAAGATAAAGGATGCCGAAAAGGGTTCAAAAGTTACTATACCCCTGGACATGGTAGAGGTTATGAACCTCAAAATATTTTTATGTGCTACTACAAAGGTGCACACGGCAGAAATGCCAGACCTTTTATGTCATTAATCTCAAACGAAAATGATCTTGGTGGCTTCACTTTAACAAAATATATCGATTACACACACCCTAAAAAAGGACACAAAACACCTCTTCAACGTTCAAGAGAATACATTTTTGATGGTGATGCACACAATCAAATCCACGGAATAAGTATTGAAGCCGGCGGGAAAAGTGCAAACGAAAATCACATATTTGACAGACACGACAGAGAAATTTGGTATAGATTTGCAAACATCATCTCAGGATACACTCAAGGAATGTATTTCATTAACGGGGTAGGCGGAGTTTCAACACAAAAATTCTTATTACAACAATCAAATTTAGGCATAGATATTTGCTCTAAAGAATTCAAATCAAAATTAAGAGAAAACATAATAAAGTATTGTATCCAAGAACATAAAAAAGGTGAAAATCTTACAGGAATACAACAAGCATTTCTAACCATACTTGAGAAAACAGAATTCAATTCAAAAGGGTACAAATACCTAATTAATGAAATCGGAAAACACATTAAACCATCAAGTGTGCTTAGTGGACATAAAAATTTTGGCGAACAAATTGATGATATTTTAAAACGCACAAACAGAAAAGTTCACCGCCAAATACGTTCAATTGAAAAATTGCGAAAACTAAAATCTGAACTTGAAGTTAGCGGAAATTGGGAAAGCATAAAAGCCTACCTTAACGCTGATTTTGCAAATTTAAAAGAAAGAAGTCATCAACATTCAATGTTTTACCCAACCCTATTAGAAAAAGAACTAGACATAGATTTAATCAACTAAAAAAGGCTACCTGACAAACAGATAGCCTTTTTAAATATTTAATATTAAATATTATAAACCAGCACCAGCTCCTGCCGCATCGGCACCAGCTGCACCAGTAAACATAGATGCAATTGCGGCCACAATAACACCCATATAAGCAATACTACCTAGGATTGTTAATATTTGAAAACCAACATAAGTCCAACCAAACCAGTCAACTTTTTCATAAAGTGCACTGCCATCTTCGTGAGTAAAATTACCTGTTGCAAGCATAATACCATCAATGAATGACCAAATCCAAGTAATAGGAATGAACCCAAATACTGATAAAGCTAACATCGCCCAAGCTGTTCCAATTTTACCTGTATAAAATCTGTGACCACCGATAGCACCGAAGAACCAGCATAAAGACATTGCTGCCATCCAGTTTTTACCTTTTAATTCTTGTAACTCTGCCATATAAAGCTCCTTTCTTCAATTTCAATTTATTTAATTACTAAAAATTGACAATAGTGATGTAAAACCACCAATAACAAATGTAAATACAATTATAAGCCCAACAATCAAGGCACAACCTGCATTATGACCTTCTAACTCATTACCATCTGCATCAACATATTTATTTAAAACTAATGAAATAAGGTCAATCAATGTCCACAAACCCAAACCACCACAAGTCAACAACTGGAGAATTCCAACAATAATGTAACCTGTATAAAAACGGTGGATACCCCAAGGGCCCAAGAAAAATGCAAGTAACAATGTTACAATATACGACCTTTGAGCTTTTGGCATTGTATTCATTTCATAATCCATACTCATAACAACTCTCTCCTATATTAATCCATATGATTTTAACAACACAAAAGCTAATACTAATAAAAGAACTATTGGGATTATAATTGTGATTTTCACACAAGTATCGTCATAATCTTGTAATTCGTTTCCATTTGCATCACGGAACTTGTTTGCCCAAAGTGAAATTAAATCTATTAAAGTCCATATACCATAACCGCCACCTGTTAATAATTGGATCAAGCCAATTAAAGTATATCCTGTATAAATTCTATGAACACCTAAAGCTCCCAAGAAAAAACACAATAACAACGCAGTGCCGTGAGATTTCTTTTCTTCTTCAGGACCTATCATATCAATATTTTCATCTACTTCTAACAACTCAAATCTCCATACTTTTCTTAATTCTAAATAATATCAAGATTTTTGCAATCATACATTAACTGTAATTATTTACCAGTAGAACCAAAACCACCAGCACCACGAACAGTATCAGTTAACTCTGTAACAACTTCAATTTTTGCTTGTTCGTATTTTGCAATTACCATTTGTGCAATTCTTTCTTGAGGTTGAATTGTATATTCTTCATTTGATACGTTAACAACAGCAACACAAACTTCACCACGATAGTCTTCGTCAATAGTTCCAACACAGTTGATTAAAGTAATACCGTGCTTAATTGACATTCCTGAACGTGGACGAATTTGAGCTTCATAGCCGTGTTCTAACTCAATTTTTAAACCTGTTGGAATTAAAGTTCTTTCTAAAGGTTTTAATGTTACAGGTTCTGAAATTGCTGCACACAAATCCATACCCGCAGCACCTTCAGTTTTATATTCAGGTAAAACTTCGTTATGCGGTAATCTTTCAATCTTTAAAATTGTCATTCTTAACTCTCCTTACTTACTAATAAACGTATAATATATTATTTTTTAGATTTTGTAAAACCATTAATTAAAATGATGGGCCAATAGAATCTTCAATGTTTGCAAAACTAAGAACTTTTCTCTCAGGAACAAACACATCTGTTTCCGGAGTTCTTTCTAATGGTCTTCTTAACGCTTGTGCTATAAAATCAAAATATTTATTAAAATCATCAATACTTGATTGCTCAACTTTAGTTGTTTTTTTCGGCAATTTTGAATTTTCACAAGCCCATTGAGTTAATGGTTTTCCGAAAAAATATTTATCCATTACATTTAAACCGTTTTTATATGACATTTTCCTTCTCCTTAATCTGGTACAAAGCCCCGCAAAAACTTACGGGGCTTATATTATTATACTTTTACCGCTTTCAAATCTTCTTCAACCTTAGCTAAGATTTCATCGATTTTTGAAGCATCTTTTACACCACCTTGTGCAAAGTTTGGTCTGCCACCACCATTTGCTCCGGTAAATCTTGCAATTTCGCCAACGATTTTACCTGCGTTAACGCCTTTTTGAACAAAATTATCAGAAACTTTCGCAATAACCATTCTTTCACTAGCAAGAACAATTACGCTATCACCAAGTTTATTTGATAATAATTCAATACCTGCCTTAACAGCATCACCGTCAAAGTTTTCAATTTTAGAGATAAATAATTTACCACCTTCAATATCTTGAGCTCTTGAAATAAATGTAGCAAATTTACCTCTTGCTTGTTCTTCTTTAACTTTAGCTAACTCTTTTTGAAGTTCACGATTTTCTTCAGCTAATTTTTCAACACGTTCAACAACTTCATCAGTATGAGCTTTGAACTTAGCTTCTAATTCACCTAGAACTTTTGCTTTATTGTTCAAGTAGCTTAGAGCTGAAGATGAAACTAAAACTTCAACACGTCTTGTACCTGCAGCAATTGCACTTTCTGAAACTAGTTTAACAAGTCTTAAATCTTTAAGTTGTCTAGCGTGAGTACCGGCACAAAATTCTTTTGAAATACATTCGCCATCTTTCTCAATAGAAACAACACGAACCTCATCACCGTATTTTTCACCGAATAAAGCAGTAGCTCCAGTTAATTCAGCTTCTTTAATACCCATAACTTTAGTATTAACACTGTAACCTTCACCAATCCACTTATTCATAAGATTTTCAACTTTTACAATTTCATCAGATGTCATAGCTCTTGAGAATGTGAAGTCAAATCTCATTCTGTTTTCTTCAACTAATGAACCAGCTTGTTTTACTTCATCACCTAGAACTTTAATCAATGCTGATTGTAACAAGTGAGCTGATGTATGGTGAACTCTGATTTCTTCACGACGTGCCAAATCAATAGTAGCTTTCACTACATCACCGATTACAACTTCACCGTTTAGGAGTTCACATCTATGAACATATAAATCATTTACTTTGAAAGTTGATAGAACTTCCGCTTTTAAGTTTTCTGATTCAATAATACCGCTATCACCAACTTGACCACCACATTCTGCGTAGAACGGAGTCTTATCAAGAACGATATCTACAAAACCTTCACCCTCAACTTGAGCCAAGATTTTTGCAGTAGCCTCATTTTCCAAATAGCCTAAAAACTCAGTTGAACCAACTTCTTGTTCAATTTTTGCATATTTGATATCACCTGTTACAGAAATTTTAGCAGTTGCAGCTTTTGCACGTTCTTTTTGTTCTTGCATAGCAACTTTATAACCTGCTTCATCAACTTTTAAACCGTTTTCTTCTGCGATTTCACGAGTTAATTCAAATGGGAAACCGTATGTATCATATAGTTTGAATGCACTTTCACCATCGATATCTTTTTTAGCTTCGATGAATTCATCAAGCATTTTATATCCTCTATCAAGAGTTTTGCCAAATCTTTCTTCTTCTTTCTTGATAGTATCAATAACTTTTTGTTTATTGGCCACTAATTCAGGATATGCTTCACCATAGTATTGAACGATAACATCAACTAATTTATATAAGAATGGTAATTCCATACCCAAGATTTTACCGTGACGTAAAGCACGACGTAAAATCATACGTAAAACATAACTTCTACCTTCATTACCAGGAATTACACCATCTGAAATCAAGAAAGAAACACATCTTGCGTGGTCAGTGATAATTCTTAGAGAAATATCAGTTTTTTCTGATTTTTTGTAAGGTACACCACTCATTTCACAAACTTTGTCCATAATAGGTCTTAATAAGTCTGTTTCAAATGTTGAAGCAACACCTTGGCAAACCATTGTAATACGTTCTAAACCCATACCAGTATCAACGTTTTTCTTATTAAGCGGAGATTGGTTACCTTCTTCATCTTGGTATAATTCAGTAAATACCAAGTTCCAAATTTCAACCCATCTGTCGCATTCGCAAGTATCAATACCACAGTCATCAGAACACTTGAATTGTTCACCTAAATCATAGTGAATTTCTGAACAAGGACCGCAAGAACCTGATGCCCCAGGAGGTCCCCAGAAGTTATCTTTTTTACCTTTTCGTTTGATACGTTCAGCTGGAACACCAACTTCTCTCCAAATATCAAAAGCTTCATCATCGGTTTCAAAAATAGTAATCCAAAGTCTGTCTTTATCTAATTTCAAAACTTCAGTTACAAATTCCCACGCCCAAGGAATAATTTCTTTTTTGTAGTAATCACCAAATGAGAAATTACCTAACATTTCAAAGAATGTATGGTGGCGAGGAGTACGACCAACGTTTTCGATATCAGAATCTTTACCACCTGCACGAGCACATTTTTGGCAAGATGTTGCACGAGCTGGCTCATATGGACAAGGTTGGATTTCTAAAAACATTGGTAAGAATTGCAACATGCCTGCAGTTGTCAAAAGCACTGTTGGGTTATCTGGAACTAAACTTGAACTTTCAACAACAGTATGTTGACGTTTATTTTTAAAATAATCTAAATATAATTTTCTTATTTCGTTTCCGGTTAGCATAATATTTCCTTTTCTTTACTAATAAATATCTAGAAATATTATACGATAAACATACAAATCAGAATAAATATGTGGCAGAATGTTAAATATCTAAATCAACCAATTTGTGTTTAATGGCATAACAAACGACAAGAGTTCTGTTATCCACTCCGAATTTACGAATAATAGAAGCTACATGAGCCTTAGCGGTATGCGGGGTAATAAAAAGTTCTTTAGCAATTTCTTGATTAGTATAACCTTTACAAATCAATTTCAAAACATCATACTCTCTTTGTGTAAGCATAATTATAATCTCCTCTATTTAAGTACATAAGAGTATAATACCTTACGAATTTACGAAAAAATTAAGGATAATTCCGTTTTTAAAAAATTTTATAGCCCAAATGGCTAATTTTTAGAGAAAAAATAAAAAAGAAAATAAATACTTGCAAGAAAAAATTTTCGTGCTAAGATAAAGGAACACAAGCCCTGGTAGCTCAGCTGGATAGAGCAACCGCCTTCTAAGCGGTAGGTCATTGGTTCGAATCCAATCCAGGGTGATTAAAAGTCCACCTTTATAGGTGGATTTTTTTATTGGATAAGAACCGCCAAGCGGGAGCTTGGTCTGGTTCGAGCGAGGAGCGAGCAGAGGGCGAAGCTTATTTTGCTAGTGGCTCTGCCACTAATAGCAAAATACGTAGACCCGTTTATTGCGAGCGACTCAAGACAATCCAATCCAGGGTGATTTTCTATTTTAGAGGGTTTCAACCCTCTTTTTTAATGTAAAAATTTACTTTTTTACAACCCTTGCCACTATTCGATTTGCGTTATCTAAATCATTCTGAGTCAAACAAGACATTGCTGAATCAATAGTTCTTATCGCAAGTGCAACCGTTGTATTATTCAATTCTTCTAAAAACTTCTCTTTCTGTGCAATTTGTGCTTGTTTCAAATTATCAGTAGCATTTTTTATAACAACGCCAACACTTGAATTTTGTACGTTTTCTATAACTTTATTTAATGTTTGATTTTGAACCTTATTTTCTGAAGTTTCAACTACAGCATCTCCAACCTGTAAAAACTTCAACTGAGGAAAATGAACCAACATAAATTCAGACAAGCATTTGCTTTGATTTACAGGGTTATTCTTATCAAAAAACCACAATGCTAAACCTTCATTTTGGTTGAAATCTTTTGGTTTTCTGATAACTTTTCCCATCAATTCTTCCGTATAATCAAAAATTCCCTCATGAGTTGTAAATAAAACATTGTTCAACACCTCAACAGAAGACCCCTTTTCTATGTCATTTAGCGGGATTGGTGCAATAAGATATCTTTGACCTACATGCTCTCCAAACATGCCACACCAATCATTCATTACTGAATAATTGGTTACAAAGGAATAATTTAATTTAGGATTACAATCACAAACATCCAACATATGGCTACAACCTGGGGCATTAAAAGTATATGTTTCGACTTTATTACGATTAATTGTGTATTCTTTTGCAGCAACAATTTGAGCCAACGCACCGCCCAAGGATTGACCAACAATTACAATTTTGCTTTTCGGATGTTGTTGTTTTACAGTTTTAAAAAACTTCCACGCATCATTAAATTGTTCATCAAAATTAGTAATGACCAAATTCATATCTGTCATAAAATCTTTTAATACAGATTTTATATCATTTACATTTTCACCTAACCCCGGTCTTTCTGTACCTCTGTATGCAATTACTAATTCGCCGTTAGCTTTATTCTTGAAAAGATTTGCAGCAAAACCTGTAACTGGATTTTTATATGAATAATAATCAGTAATGCCTCTTTTTGATAATAAAGAATCAACCACAACCTCTATTTTAGAATTACTAAATACAACTTTTTTTAATTTATATTTATTTAATTCTAAATAATAATCTCCACCATAAGCAATCTGTGCTAATTTTAAATAATCAGGGTTAATCTTTTTCTCAAACATTCTTTATTCCTTTGAAAATCTTACTCTTCTAACATATATCTAGGTATAGAATCTAAACAACACACCTTATCAACATCATTTGGGTCTTTTGATAACTGAGCATTTACATCTAAGTATTTACCAAAACTATATGAATAATTTCTTGCACGTTCTAATGAACCCATATTTGCTTTTATAACCTCAATAGGAGTGCCGTCTTGCAAGAATTTATCCATATCAAAAATTTTTTCAGCACCACCACGAATTCTTGCATACACATCTTTAAGCAGTGGAATTTTTTCTACATCAACACCTTCATCTAAAATTGCATAAATTTGTTCCATAAAATCTTCTTGTCTTGAAAATTCGGGCTGACCTTTTATTGGAAAACCCTCTGCTATACGTGCAAAATCTTCAACTAAAGTAATACCATTTTTGAAATTTGCATTAGTTTTAGGATCAACCAAAAGTTCAAACTGAGCCGAATCTCTTAAGAAAAATTTAGAAGTTAATTTACCCGTTTTATTTATTACTTCTTGTGCAAAATCTAAAGCACTTGGTGATTTTCTGGCTGCAATCGGAATATGTGCCATCAATAAATCTAACGTATTAAATGGAGGGAATTCAAATTCTTTCATCATATCAATATCTTGAAAAGAGTTTGCTTTTTTCTGAGATAATTCAACCGTATCAGCAACCAATCCAAAATATTTTGGGTTCATATGATCAAGTTCAGGTAATATCTGTTTAACTTCAGGTACACGTCTTGCCCACAATTGAATTGACTCTCTTAATTCATCTACTGTTCTTTCATCAACCGCACGTTTAAATGCACCCATAGGCTCCCAACCTACAAATCTCATTTTTGGTACCAGCAACTTTATTACCATATTTACCCCCGAATCCTTTTATATAAATTATAAGATGAATAGAATAGAAAAAACCTTTAAAGTAATAAATATTAACAAACAAAACTTTTCTCAAAAATCCTGTATAATACAAAATTATGGCGATTAAGAATATTATAAAAAAATACAATGAAACAAATTTAGTAGTAAAAATTACTATCGGTATTATCTTAGGTACAATCTTAGCAATTCTAGTTCCAAAACTTTCTTGGATAGAAATGTTTGGTAACCTTTTTGTCGGTTCACTTAAAGCTATTGCTCCAATATTGGTTTTAATATTGGTTTTAAGTTCACTTGCCCAAGGTGGTAAAAAAACTGACGGAAGATTTAGAACTGTTGTAATTTTGTATTTAATTTCAACATTTTTAGCAGCAATAACAGCTGTTGCAATTAGTTATATTTTCCCTATTGATTTAGATTTTAACATTCCACAAAGCACCTTCCAAGCTATTCCTCAAGGTGTTGATGAAGTTGTTCAAAACATGTTGGTAAAAATTGTAATCAATCCTTTATCATCACTAACTGAAGGCAATTATTTAGGAATTTTATTCTGGGCAATAATCTCAGGAATTGCACTAAAAGATATCGCAAGTGAGAATACAAAAACAATGCTTCAGGATTTAGCAAACGGCACATCTCAAATCGTAACTTGGATTATTAATTTTGCACCATTTGGGATTATGGGATTAGTGTTTAGTGCAGTTTCAACAAGCGGCATTGATATTTTTACTCAATACGGGAAATTATTATTAGCACTAGTTTTTGGAATGTTCTTTGTAGCACTAGTAACAAATCCGTTACTTGTATTTTTGGCAACAAGACAAAACCCATATCCATTAGTTTTAAAATGTTTAAAAGAAAGCGGAATTACTGCGTTTTTCACCAGAAGTTCAGCTGCAAATATTCCAGTTAATATGAAACTTTGTGAAAGATTAAACTTAGATAAAAAAATGTACAGTGTATCTATCCCACTTGGTGCCACAATAAATATGTCAGGTGCTGCCATTACAATCTCTATAATGACACTTGCTGCAGCACACACATTAGGAATAGAAACTCCAATTACAGTTGCATTAATTTTAAGTTTACTTGCAACATTTGGAGCTTGCGGAGCATCTGGCGTTGCTGGAGGATCTTTGTTACTTATTCCAATGGCGTGTTCATTATTTGGAATTCCTAATGATATCGCAATTCAAGTTGTTGGGGTTGGATTTATTGTTGGGGTTATTCAAGATAGTTTAGAAACTGCATTAAATTCTTCAAGTGATGTTGTATTCACTGCAACTGCAGAATATTTTAAGCTCAGACAACAAGGTGAAAAAATTCCAAAAATATAAAAAAAGACACTTGAAACAGCTTAAAACATACGTTATAATATTAATAGCAGTTAAAAATACTGTCTTTTTGTTCATTTAGAATGGAAAGGGGCGAAGAGCCCCTTTTTATTTGGCAAATTTTACTTAATAATCAAATATCCTAAATAAATTGCATACAAAACAAGTAAAGAACAACCTTCCCATCTGGTAAGTTTTCTATCCCCACAAGTATAAGCAAATAGTAAAATAACAGAAATTATTGCAACAATACCATCTAAAATAAATGCCGGATCAAAACCAACAGGCTGAATTACACAAGTTAAACCTAACACTAACAAAATATTAAAAATATTTGAACCGATAATATTACCAACCGCTAAATCTGGTTGTTTTTTTAATGCTGCGATTACACAAGTTACAAGTTCAGGCAAACTTGTACCAATAGCAACAATTGTTAAACCGATAATTCTATCTGAAATACTTAATCTATGAGCAATATCAATTGCAGAATTTACTGTCAGGTCACTACCATAAACCAACGCAGCTAAACCACCAACAATACAAATTAGCATCATCCAAGGATTCATCGGTTTTGGCATATCTTCTTGAGGTTCATCTTTTGAACTTTGAGCCATTTTAAACAAATAAGCCAGAAATGCCCCAAATAAAAGAAGCATAATAACACCACAAACTCTATCTAAAGTGTGCAAATAATATCCCGCACCACATAATAAAGCCGTAATTAAAAATAAAAACGGCATTTCATATTTTACAGAATTTTTTTGAAGTTTTAAAGCACAAATAGCTGATGTCAAACCTAAAATCAAAAGAACGTTTACAATATTACTTCCAAAGACATTACCAATAGCAACTCCAGTAATCCCTTTTAGTGCAGAATTTATACTAACGCTGGCTTCAGGAGCACTTGTTCCCATCGCTACAATAGTTAAACCAATAACAATTTGCGGGATTTTAAACTTCATAGCAAGAGCACTTGCCCCTTTAATAAAGAAATCCGCACCCTTTATAAGCAATACTAAACCGATAACTAAAATTAAAATACTTAATAACATAATTTACCTCTTTTAAATACAAATATAACATTTATATTCTAAAAAAAATCATAAATATAACCGAAATAAATAAACCCATTAACCATATGACCAATGAAGATATTACCAAAAGATTATAATCTGTAAGCATAAAAAGGAGGTTCATATGTTTTATAACGTTTTAAAAGCAAAAGATATCGTAGATCTTGATGGTGAAAAATTCAGAAAAGAAGTCCTACTTCATAACGAAAACAGTTGTTTTGATATTATTGCACTAAAAAAAGAGGCAATCATCGATACCCACACCGCAGAATCTGATGCGGCAGTTTACGTAATTGACGGGGAAATCGAAATCCACTTTGACGCTCAAAAGTTCAAAGTCGATAAAGGTGAAATTATTATGTTCAAAAAAGATTGTCAGCATAAGGTTTTAGCAAATAAAGACAGTAAATTCTTCTTAATCAAACTATAACACAGTTAAAAAGCTCCTTATTTGGAGCTTTTTGGTTTTAATAAATCCCCTAATTTTTCTGTAATAAATTTCAGACGTTCTTCATTTTCACCAAACATTTTTATCAAACGCCTATAATATTTTTTAAATTCACCTCTGATAGCTGTAGCAAATAGTCTTACATCTGTTTGTTTTGTATATTCATACAAGGATTGCAAACTTTTTTCATACTCACCTTTTTCATAATAGCAATAAGCCTCAACATCTTTCATTTCTTCCATATCACTACCAGATAGTCTTGAATACAATTTCAACACTTCATCGTAATTTCTTTCGTGTTTTTGTTTGTTATAGTTAATCGCAACTAAGTAACTTAACGTAAAAGAATCCATTTCACTATCTAAATCAAATTCTTTTAAAAGTTCATTCGCTTCTGTATATTTTCTAACACCTTGTAATGCGAACACTTTCATCGCTTTAAAATGTAATGTATCAGGATAAAGTTCTAAAGCTTCTTCCACCGCTTCTAATGTTTTTTTACGTTGACCAAGAATACCATAAGCCGATATGTAATAAGTATAAGCTTCTTCATTAAAATGATCACCGATAGATTCGTATAGTTTTTTAGCCTTATTTAAATTCTTCAAAGATTTTTTAAAATCATAATAACCAACAGAATATATTCCAGCTTTTATATAATAAGCGTCAGGTTCGTGTTTATCAAATTTTATTGCTTTATCAGTATAAGCTAAAGCAATATCAAATTGATTTTTATCAGCATAGATATACGCCATTCTGCAATACATATCAGCACATTTTGCATTTCTTTTCTCAGCTAACAAAAACGATTCTAGGGCTTTATCATTATCACCCATTAGCAAATAAGAATGACCTTTTCGATAATATCCCGAAAAACTTTCTTTATCCAAGAATATATATTTGTTTGCGTATTCAATAGCTTTTTTATGATTGCCTAATTCACCATATGCATAAGAAAATTCAAAATAAAAATCAGTGTCAGTATAACCTTTATCTTCAGCTTTCTTGAAGAACTTTACAGCTTTTTCATAATCATTATTTGCATAATAAATCCAACCTTTAAAATACCAGTTGTAACAATTTTTAGAATCCAAATCAATTGCTTTTGTCGCATATGCAATTGCTTTTAATAGATTTGATTTTCGATTATAAAGCTCTGAAATATGACGCATCATAGGAGCATTTGTATCATATTCATATTTTTCGGCTAAAAGATTGTATTTTAAGGCATTTTCATGATCCTTTTTATCATCATAAAGTAACGCCATCAATCGATATGGATAACCATATTCTTTATCAGTTTTTATAGCTTTTTTAATATAATATTCGGCTAAATCATTATCTTCTTTTTCTGCATAATAAATATATGCAATATAAGAAAACATATCAGCAGATTCATATCCCTCTTTTTCAGCTTGAAGAAACTTTTCTAAAGCCATCAAATCTTTCTCTTGACGATAAAAACACATTCCCTCATTAAATAGAGAATAGCCCTTTTTTGATAACCCTTCTGCTTTTGTTTTTTTCTTAAAATCTTTATTGAATTTTATAATTTTATTATCTTCCAACCAAAAATCTCCTTTATTCTATTTTTAATGAAAGTAATAAGATTTTCAAGTAATAAAAAAGAGCTATGTCAATTTGCCATAACTCTTTATTATTTAATAATGCTATCTTACTGAGCGTTTAAAATACTATAAGCTGCGTCCCAGCCACTCATACCACCTCTAGTTTTGAATTTTGAAAGAGTTGATGTGCTGTTTTTCTTAGCTTTTGCCTGAGCTTTTGTATTTTTAGCTTCCTGTTTTTTATTAGCTTGTCTGTCTGCAACTACTCTATTGGCATAAGTCAAGAAATTTCTGTACTCATTACAGCCATAACCTGCTTTAACTTTTGCAGGAAAAGCATATGCTACATAGTTATAAACATTCATAGCTCTTTCAGCATTAGCCGGTTTACCTTGTAAAGTTTCCCAATAAGTTCCTGTTTGTTTTGTATTAACAACAATAAGTGCCAAAGGGTTATAACCAGCGTTTACCATTAATTCGGTAGCCATAACATCAGCTTCTTTATCTTCTTTTGTAGCTTTATAATTTGCTGCTAAAGTTGAAACTGTTTCATTTGTGGTTACATTAGCACCTGTTTGAGCTTGCAACAACTCCACAAATCTACTTCTTGTAGAATGACCACAAATGATATGTCCTAATTCATTTGCAACAACTGCAGCAACTTCATTATCATTTCCTGCATAAGACAATTCAGATGATGAAATATTTACAACCTTA
>JAZSDA010000044.1:0-49773 GCA_045530955.1 Candidatus Gastranaerophilaceae bacterium | reverse complement strand
ATTCTTTATTATTATAAGCTTCAGCAGCCTTTGCTAATAAGTTGTCAGTTTGCATTGAAGCAATATTTTTTGAAGTTGATACAATTGTTGAATTCTGAGGGAATTTAGCTTTTGCATCTTCAAGAGTTTTTAATGCACCGTCAAAATCGTTTCCTTGAGCTTGAGCCAGTGCTAAGTTTACGTATATCTCAGGGTTTTTGTCATCAATTTTTATAGCCTCATTATACATAAATAATGCTTGAGGAAGTTTGCTTTCCTTGTGTAATTCGATAGCGTAGTCATAAATTATTCCACCAGGATTCATTGTTGACATATTTGTTTTCACATATGTTATAAATTCTTCTGGTTGCATTGTCTTTTTAGCATTTCCAAGCATTTGCAATTTTATAATTTCGTTATTAGGATCAAGTGCTAAAACTTTTTTAAACCCATCTTGAGCAATTTTTGTATCCCCTAATTTTTCATAGCATTGAGCTCTGTATAAATTAGCGTTAACGTTATTTGGGTAAAGGATTAAAACAGATTCATACGCTTTGATTGCGGTTCTGTAATCTCCTTTTTGTTGGTGCAAAGTCCCTGTGTTAATTCTTGTATTGATATTTGACGGATCTAGAGCTTCAGCTTGTTTGTAATATGTTAGAGCTTCATCCAAACGTCCTTGTTTTTGCAAAATTGCACCCATATTAGCGTGTAGGTTTGCGTTTTTAGGCTGAGCAGATAGTTTTTTATTAAACACACGCTCAAGTGAATATAACAAATCTTTGTTATCCATATTCGCCTTGCTAAGGACAAAACTATATTCATTTAGTGCCTGATCTGAATTGTTTAGATTATCAAGTATTTTTGCGTATGCTAATCTTGCACTCAAATCGTTTGGAGCAACTGCGGTTGCTTTCTTATAATAATCAGCAGCTTTTGGGTCGTTTCCGATAACTTTCATTATGCTACCGATTTGTTCAAAACTTTCTTTTTGAAGTTGTTGTTTGCCTAAGGCTTGCATAAATTCATACGCAGCAGCTGCAAATTCACCCTCTGCACGAAGTCTTTTTGCTGTGGCAAATCTGTTTTCAGGAGAATAGTCAAATTTAGTTGCGTTTAGGCACGCTTCTAAGTTGTTTTGAACTTTCCCGATTGTTGTTGCTGAATTTTGTGCGGCTTCGTTTGAGGTGTAATAAGTTAAATAAAACAGAGAGCTTCTGTAATCATTAGCGGCTTTTTCGTAATTTTTGTCTTTGGTTACATATTCTGTAGCCCTTGCTAAGTATGCGTTGATTAACCCAATTCTTGCAGAATTATCCAAGTAGTTTATTCTTAGGGCATTTTTAAATTCGTTGATTGCACTAGGATATTGGTACTGCATCATATAACTTTGACCAAGCTCAAAGTGTTCTTTAAAATCAGCCTGTGCAACTCCACTTAACAAGCACATTATAACAGATAGTTTTATACAAGTAGCTAATGTTTTTTTCATGTTTGCTCCCTCTTATCCAATATTCTAGTATAAGTTTGTTTTCGTGTATATACACAATCGGATAATTGTAACTTTCTGTATAATAAAACTAAAAGAGTAAGATTATTGTTCAATCTTACTCTTTAAATCTGCGGTATTTCAGGCTATCTTACATATTGAAATCGTTTACTGAAATAAAGTTTAAACATTCATCAAATAATGTTTGAATTGGTTTTGAGATATCAACTTCCATAGTTTCAACTCTCGAAATTTCCATTGATGCAACCATTGATTCAGCCTGTGTTCTGTCCATACTTAATGCTCCTTATTTAATTTGTCCGGGTAAATATCCTTAATCTTAACAATTTTATTAACGGCTTATTTTGGTAAAAACTTTAGCGTTTGTTTCTTGTTTTTTATACTTAATTTTAAAACCTTGATTTCATTAGGGTTTGCATAGTTTACAAAACTTCATAATAGCGAAATGTTAAGGTATAGCATATTTTTCTTTTTTATGTTAAGATATATATGTAGTTAAACTTAAATATAGGAGATAAAACAATAGCTATCGATAATACTAGAGCCGCAAAGGACAAGGACAAAGTGATTATGAACGAAAAAATTCGTTCTAAAGAAGTAAGATTAATTGACGAAAATGGAAACAATCATGGTGTTGTTCCTACTGCAAAAGCACTTGAAATGGCAGATGATGCAGGTCTAGATTTGGTAGTTATTAGCCCTAACCAAGCTCCTCCAGTTGCTAAAATCTTAGATTATGGCAAATATAAATATGACATGGCTAAAAAAGCTAAAGAAGCTAAGAAAAAGCAACATGTTGTTGAAGTTAAAGAAGTTAAAGTTCGTTATAAAATCGATGTTCATGACTACGAAGTTCGCTTGAAAAATGTTAGAAAATTCATTTCTCAAGGTAATAAAGTTAAAATCGTTGTTATGCTTAGAGGTCGTGAAATGCAACACTCAAATCTTGCTTTTGAGCTTGCTGAAAGATTTTTGGCTGATTTTGCTAACGATCCAATCCAAGTTGAAAAGAAACCTCAGCTTGAAGGTAGAAACGTTACTTTATACCTTGCACCTCAAGCATAGTTTAGGTTTTGCTTGTTGTTAGTTTTAAAGATTGAACAAAACTATTGACTTAAAACTTTTAGCAAGTATTATTAAATACGTAACCTGCATGGGTTACTCAACTAGCCGCAATAGCTCAGTTGGTAGAGCAAGGGACTGAAAATCCCTGTGTCCTTGGTTCAATTCCGAGTTGCGGCACCATTTTTAAAAACACCCGAATAGGGTGTTTTTTTTATTGCCAAAATTTAAAAATGAGCCTTAACTCGGATGTGTTGTCAGGCAACACCCTCTCAGCAAACGCAACATTTAGTTGCCTTTGCTTCGGCAGAGTGAGTTGCGGCACCATTTTTAAAGACACCCGAATAGGGTGTTTTTTATTGCCAAAATTTAAAAAATAATCCTTAACTAGGATTGTGACACATGTTTATAAGCATATACTAGGATGTTTTTAACTGTTGTGCTTGATGTTGTTTTCTGATTTTTTTGATTAATTTTGCGATTTCTTTTTCAAGGTATTCAAACTTCTCAAAAAACATTATACAGTCATAATCAGTAGTATAATTTGTATTAATACCACGCTTTGCTGCTTTACAACTAAATCTTTCGCCTTCCCAATATGCATTAAATTCTGAAATTAGGCTATATCTGCAATCCTGAAGTATTTTTATTTTTTCTCTTGGATCTATCCCTCTCAATGCGATTGTTTGTTTGATTTTTGCACTAATAGGATTAAACCAATTGAAACTTTCTCCTGTGTATAACGTATTCTCATAAAATTTTAATGCCCTAATATGTTGTTGTTTTGAAATATTTGCAGCTCCTTCTAATGCCATAACTTTAGGGTTAGTTATTTGATGAAGTGCGTGTATTAGCTCGTGCATAAATACTGATAAGTGGCTTGGTTTTAATGCTCCATTTTCTGTTGGAATAAGAATTTCAAAACCCTCAATTGTACCCCTTTTTTCTATTAAATATTCTTTTCCTTCAAAAGCCCCTTGTGTAACGTAGTCTTTTATTTGAATGTTTATTTTACGTCCGTCACCTGCAGTTTTTGTAAGGGTATCTTGGGTTATTTGTTGAAGTCTGTTAAGTGATAAATCGTTTGGTTTTTCTACGATTTTTTCAAAAATTTCATCTGCAATTGCAAGCATTTTTGTATGACGCTCTTTTAAAGTGCCACGAATAACGTCTAAAGGTAATGATGCAGTTTTTGCTATTTTCATAACTCTGATAAATTGACTGAATATTATTAATTGCCTAATTTGTGTTCATTGTAACAATAGTTTTACATCTTGAATTCGGCGTCTTTGAATACTTTATCTGTATAAGTTTGAGCGATTATTTCTGTGTCGATTTTATCTTTAACTTCGGCTTTCATTTTATTGATTACGCTTTCTTCGATAATTACATCGAATCTGTCAGCATAGTAATCTAAAATTGCATCTCTTTCTTTTATTGTTTTATCTCTATCGATTACGATATCTAATAATTTTTCTAGCTTTTCTGAAATTTTATTATCTGATAATGCAAGTAAATTTTTTTCGCCTTCTTTTGATAATACGCATTCTCTTGGTTCAAAAGAATCAGCTTCATTTGAAGCTTGAATTGTTAGTCTGTTCTTATCATCGTGGTAAATGTGAACATCATAACTGCTTCCTAATTTTTGTTCGTATTTGTTATATTTTGTATTTTCATGAAAAGTTTGAGCAATGTTTGCCCAACGTTTTTTATTGCCTGCGATGTCCCCATAGTATAGATTTGATGTGAAACTTATGTTGTAATTCATATTATTCCTTTATTTTAATTGATAATCGTTTATGTCAAATTCTCTGATGCCTTTTGCAATTGCCAATTGATCTGATGCTGTATCTCTGAATTTTAAAAGTTCTAGTGTCGGTAGTTTACCCTTTGAAAATGGTTCTAAAATCCCTGACGCATCCATTTTCGCAATAAGTTGAGCTAATTTTGTCGGTATTCCCATGAACTTACAAATATGCCCAAATATCAAGTTTGAAACGTCATTACCTGATACAATTTCGCCTTTATAAATTGCGTATTGTTTTTGCCCTCTTTTATTTCTGCCAGGGAAATTTGGTAAAAATTTAGAATCCCAAGGTTCACCTGTTCCAAGATTTTGGCAAAGTTTCCAAAGTGCTTTAATATACCCAAATCTTTCTTTTTTTGAATCTTTTAATGTTTGTAGTATCTCAGATTCAAATTCTGTAAGTTTTTGTGTAATATCAGGATATTCAGACATATGAAATCCATCCCCTGTTGGAAAATGATGAAGTTTCATGCCGGTATAACCGTCATATGCGGCATTTGTGTAAAGGGGGATTTTGTTTAAATATTTCCAAAATTTCATCTGTTGCTTAGTCGCACCCTGAAAATTTGGCTGTTGGGTATAATTGTTTGAAATGATCATTGTGCTATTATAAGTTTCCTAAAAATAATATTTGCTATTTTATTTGTATATTGTAACAATTTTATCGAATTTTGTTAATTGGTAGCAATTTTGCATAATCACTGGTATTATAAATGTAGAAGGTTGTTAATATGAAGATACAAAAAGGTACCCCTATATCTTATAATATTTATTCTCAAAATACTCTAAAAAAATCTGAGGGTAAACTTTCTGGTGCTATTGAATCTCAAGAACAATTAGCAAGTACCTCACAAATTCCTTTTACCGGAATGAATAAACTTGTTCCTAAGCGTCTTGATGTTGAGGCTGAAACAAGAAAACTATTAAAACAAATTGGTGAAATTCTTGAGTTTGATACTTCTGATTTTTCTCCAGCTGATTATGCTTTAACTGCGATGAAAAAAATGTTAGCAACTTTCAGAAATATTGAAGCTAGAAAAAATGCTTTGTATGACAAACTTATTGAACTTGAAGCTGATTTAAAAATGCCTATGAAACAAAAAGCAATGTTGCTTGAACAATATAGACGTGAATATAAAGCAATTCAAAAAATGAGGCTTGACCCACCAAAACCACCTCAACCAAAGAAAAATATAGACGGTGATAAAATCGATTTTCAACTTTTGAATAAGTTAAAATCTGCTATTTTAAAAGGTGATTTTAATTTGTTAAAAGTTTATAAAGAATATTATAAAGGACTTGCTGATATAGAAGATTTAGAATCTTTAGCTAAGGCTTATCCAAAGATTAAAATTCCGCCAACTCCGGAAGAAGTTGTATCTAAAAAAGTTTTAGATACTTTAACAAGAGATTTCTTTGAAGCGTTTGATGAAAAAGTAATGGCTCAAGATGCAGATGGAGCTTATGATTTGTCTGATGCTGTAATTATTAAATTGTGTAAGCAGATGCAAGATAAATATAATGTAGATTTTACTTCAGCGTACGATAAACTTGCAGCATCAATTCATAATGCAATCCTTAGACGTTATGCGGATATCCAGTCAAGAGATGCATTTTCAACGATTCCTGTTAATAGAAAAATTAAAGAACCTCAAATTTCTCAAACCGATATTGCAATGTTGAGAGTTAATTATGATGAATTTATTCTTGATGTATTAAGACGTCAATATTTAGGTTCAGAAAAATTAAACGACATTGTTTATGAGGGATATGGTGTAAGAATTCCTGTTAGAAGTTTAGGTAGTACAGAATATAAAATCGGAAAAGCATCAGAAAGACTTAGACAAATTGTTACAACAGGTGAGAAAATAAAACTTGCTCAAAGAGATTATGATAATTTCCAACCTGAAGAATTGAACAAACGACTTGAATTTTTTGCAAATGCTAGATCAGGTTCGGATGATACGGTTTTAGGTAAAATTATCGATTTCAACTCTTGTCAGTTTGTACCTGAAGATGTTGTAACTTTAAGACAATTCTTGCGTCGTATGGATCAGTTTGAAGATGGTGATATTACTTTAGCAGAATTGAAAAACTTTATGCTTCAAGAACATTTAACACCAAGAGGAACTGAAAAATTAAATGCGTTAGAACGTCAAAAATTAGCACAGGCTATGAAAATTGAGCAACGTAAGGTGTTTGAATTAACATCAAAACAAGATGAATTTGATGATGTAATAAACCTTTTATACGAACATGATATGCAATCTTTGGCTAGTTCTTGTTTGCAATATAGGCCTGTAACATTGGCTCCTAAAGAAATGGAAAGAGCTCAATATATTATTGATGTAGTTAACGATGTTGTTTCATCAGCGAACGGTCGTCCTGTTAATAAAGCAAAAATTGAAGCAAGTATTACCCGTTGGGATTCATTTAATTTCTACAATGAAAATAAACCAGATTCACCTATTTTCCAAAAGGCCTTAGAATTTGCAAAAAGAGCGGATGGCTCAATTGATGTTGATAGAGCTGGTCAATATCTCATAAATTCTGAATTAGTAGAAACTTATCCTCAAAGTAAATCTTTTGCTAAATATCCTGAAGTGCTTGAAAAGATTATAGAAAGGGTTTATTCAAAAGATAAAGCTATTGAATACTTGTTCAAATTTGATGATTATACAACATTGCCTGCAAGTGATAAAACAAAAGTTGTTATTCTAAATGATATTTTTGATTCAAATGATGCTGTGCAAAAACAACTTTTAAAATATGTAATTGAAGGTGATTACGCAAAATCTGAAACAAAAGTGTTAACACGTTTAAATGACAAAGGTGATGAAGTTGTAGAATCAACATTCCACCCTAATGCAAAACAACAGATCATAGATAAGTACAGATATCCTGTTTGTATGGAATATTTACAAGCCTTTGAAGAGGCTTTGGCTACTGTTGCACCTACACGTGGGGCTTCAGGTATTAAAGTTATTGGCTCAAATAACAAAGCTATTCAATATAAGATAGAAGTGAAAATTAAAGGTCACGATGATAGGTTATTCTCTAGTCAGAATAATTACATCTTTGATATTTTCTCTCCAAAAGGTATGCACTAAGCTGATTTTGTGGCTTCAACACCTTTAGTGTCTTTAATGACAAATGGTCTTACAAAAGAATATGTCCCGTATAGACAAGTTAATAGACCTGCAATATTTAAAGTCTTAGACGTTTTTGGATGGTTCTTTAGTAAAGCTCCGATTGAGGTTAAAGTAGTTCCTGCCATAAATCCAAGATAACCTTTAAAAATGGTTCTTGGTACTACAACTGTGTCTGTCATATCTGCTTGATTACGTGCGTTTTCGTGGAATTTTGACAAAAAATCTGATTTTTTGTCTTGAGTATTGTTTGCAGAAAAACTTATATTTTTAATACTACTTACTCTCATAAGTGAACCCCTTTTTATCTATTATATCCTAAATAAATTATTTTTGTTTCTTTGTATAAAACCCTGTTTTTATTATGTTTTTCCCAAATTTTGATTCTAATTTATCGAAACATTGTGCAAGTTTTGCTTTTTTTTCTAAATCAGTGTTATCAGTATATAGTGATAATTGTTCAGAGCCTTGTTCCCCTATTTTTTCTAAGGTTACCCCAGTGCTTCTGTACAAAATATTCGGATCATATATTTCTTCTAATAATTTTATTGCAATATTTGAGATTTCCAGTTCAAAATCAACGGGTGTTAACAAATCTTTTTTAGTATAAAAAACTCTGAAATCCTTTGTTCTGAGCATAACCCCGATTTGCATACATTTTGTATTGTATGAACGAAGTTTTCTGCAAGATGTGTGTATATGCTTGTTTAATTCGTTTTTGATGAAATTGAAATCCGATGTAAAAATACCAAATGCTTTTGTATTTTGGATAGATTTTGGTAATTTTTCAGCGTTTGTAACTTTTGAAACCATTTCACCTAAAAGTTCGTGTTTCATCTCTATTCCGTGAATTCCAATTTCTTTATCAAGCCACTTGTCGTCTTTTCTTACAAGTTCAAGTGCTGTGATAATCCCGTGTTTTTTTAATCCAACGCCTAGTCGTCTGCCAATACCCCAAATTTCTTCAATTCGTGTATCTTTTAACTCTTTTTCGATTTTTCTTTTGCCGATTAAATAAACACCTTCAGTCATATGTTTTGATTTATCTGATGCTAATTTGGCAAGTGTTTTTGTTGAACTTACCCCAATTGAAACAGGAATATCCGCTTCGTCAAGAACCCTTTGTCTTAAAAATATCGCAAGTTTCTTGTAATTGCGTTTGTAGAGTTTTGTAAGTCCTGTTAAATCAACAAAAGCTTCATCGACTGAATAAATTTGAACCAATGGGCTAAAATCTTTCAAAATAGACATTACTTGGTGTGAAACAAAAGAATAATATTCGTGTTCTGCTGTAATATAAATAGCTTTTGGGTGTTCTTTTTTGCACATAAAATAGGGTTCACCCATTCTGACGCCCATTTTTTTTGCCTCTCTTGAGCGTGAAATTACACAACCGTCGTTGTTTGATAAAACACAAACAGGTTTTCCTTTTAATTCAGGATTTCTTTTTTGTTCGCAAGATACAAAAAATGAATCACAATCAACTAATGCTATTACTTTCTGATTCCCCATAAAAATAGTATCGGTCTATTTGCTAATTTCGTCAATATCTGTTTTGTAATAATTTTTAAAATACTAGCAAAATTTTTCTTGATGTTTTTTTACACATAGTATATTATTAAAATTGAAAGTAGGTAAAATTATTATGAATTCTAAAGATAACTTTATGTTTCCTAAAAAATCCGATTTAGCTAAAATTAAAATTTCTGATATAACAGTAGATCTTCCTGATTTAAAAAATTGCGAAGAATCAAAATCTATTGTTATTGGTAAATGGCTTTCTGAATGGATTAAATCAGATTTAGCATCTGGTAAAGTTCAAGTGAATAATATTATTCCGTCAAAAGCTGAATTTGCTTATCTTTTAGGTGTTAGTGTAGGTACAATGCAAAATGCTTTCAGATACCTTGAGGATTTAGGATACGTAGAATCTAAACAGTGTATCGGAACAATGATTAAGGATTATAATAATACTGAATCAACAGTCAGAAAACTTACTTCAAAAAGAGATTTGGCAGTTGATGCAATCAAACGTTATATTAAAACAGGTGGCTTTAAAGTTGGAGCTCAACTTCCATCATCAAGTACAGTAGCAACAATTGTTGGTTTTTCTGCAAATACAACAAGACTAGCTTTAGAAACTTTGGCAACTCAAAATATAGTTTGTCATAGATTTAAAAATGCCCGTGATTGCGGTTGGTCTGTAATTACTTTAGATTTTGATATTAAAACAGGTGTTGTTTCACAATCATCTGAAACTTTAGTAGATATGGTTGTTAAAGATTTAGAAGATTATATCAATAACAATCTTAAAATTGGTGATAAGATGCCAGCTCATGGTGAATTGTCTAAGAATTTAAAAGCAAGTTTAAAAACAGTTCATGATGCGTTGGCAGTTTTAATTGAAAGAGGAATTTTGCTTGCACGCCGTGGAAGATACGGTACTTCTGTAATTAAGATGCCAAATGGTCAGATTTCAACATTGAAACCTGAAACTTCTATTTTTGCACCTGCAAGAGATACCGCTTTTTATCACTATGAAAAAACTCAAAATCATATCAAACGTATGATTGCAGAGGAATATGAAATTGGTGATAAGTTACCATCTATTATGGAACTTTCAAAGAAATTTGATTTAAGTCCAAATACAATCAGAAAAGCTTTCCATAATTTGGCAAAAGAAGGTTACTTGGTATTTTCAAGAGGTCGTTATGGCGGAACTTTTGTTATTGATATTCCAGAAATTGAATCTCAAACATTCAAATGGCTTGCTGTAAACCCTCAATTTGCAAAGCAATATCAAGAAATGGAAACTAACTAATTTATTTCTAGTGTAAAAGTTACCCCAATTGTAAATAATCTTAAATACTTTTGACATGACCTTAGTTTCTCTGTCATAATAGGATAATACATTACACTTGGGTAGAATTATGTACATAAAACAACTAGAAATTGATAATTTTAAATCATTTGCCAATAAAGCTGAAATACCTTTACTTAAAGGCTTTACTACGGTTTCAGGGCCGAATGGTTCGGGAAAAAGTAACATTATTGATAGTGTTATGTTTGCCTTAGGTCTTAGAACCGGTAGTGCTTTGCGTATTGAAAATTTATCAGACTTTATTACAACTTTTAACAATAAAAATGAAGCGATGGTAAAGGTTGTATTTGGTGATGTTGAGGGTGATAAGGAGCTTTCTGTTGCCCGTAGAATTAAGAAAACTAATCAAGGTTTTGCAAGTACATACTACCTAAATGATAAAATTGATACATTAACAAATATCAGAACAATTTTAGAAAAATACAATATTACCCCAAATAGTTACAACGTAATGATGCAAGGCGACGTTAACTCAATTGTAATGTGTTCATCAAAAGTTCGCCGTGGAATTATTGACGAAATTGCGGGCGTTGCTGATTTTGATAGAAGAATAGACCAAGCAACTGGTGAATTAAAAACTGTTGAACAGCGTGTTGAAGCTGCACTTTTAATTCTTTCAGAAGTTGAAAAAACTTTAGAACAATTAAAAGCTGAGCGTGAAGTTGCATTGAAATACAAAAAGTTGCAAGAAGAAAAATCAGGACTTGAAGCTCAAGTAGGAACTGTTAAATTCTTTGATTTAAGACGTAACTTAGAATTAGCTCACGAAAATATTCTTCAATCAAATAAAAAATTGAAAGAAGAACAAGCTAATAAAAAAGATTTAGATGAAAAAATTAGACTTGTAAACGAAAAGTATAAAGAATTAGATGCAAAATTAAAAGAACAGGGTGAAGAAGAACGTAACAAATTAAAAGATGCTCAAAGTGATTTGTCTGCACGTATTCAAACTAAGAAAAATGCTATCGATTATTCTGACACTCAAATTCAAAAAGGTTTGCAATCTATTGAAAATGCTAAAAACGGTATTGAAACTTACAAAAAGAAAATCGAAGATGAACGATTAAATATCAAATTAGCTCACGATAAAATCGGAATTTTAGAAACTCAATTAAAAGATAAAAAAGATGAATTATCTAAAAAATTGGCAGATATTTCTGGCTTGAGTTCTACTGCTGATAAATATATCCAAGAGCGTAACGACGTTTCTCGTAATTTAGATGCGTTGAAAGATAAAGATAATGAATTATTAAAAACTTCATTACCTAAAGAAAATGATTTAAGAGTTTTAAGAAAAGAAGTTCAAGAAGCTAAAGACTTTATTGAAAATGCCGAAAATGCTAAGGCTAATTTTGGTGATACAAAATCATTAAAAGAGTTGGAAGTTGAAAACTTGAAAAAGGAAATGGATGAATTAAAAGAAATCCAAGTTAAGACTATTCAACAATTAGATGATGCTAAAACTGCGATGGAACAATATGACCACGATGTTAGAGCTGCATATAGAAAATTTTCTGATATGGAAGCTCAACGCAGAGCGGCATCTTCTTCAGGTTCAAGTATTCCGATTACAACAGTTATGAATGCTAACTTAGAAGGTGTTCATGCTCCATTGATGCAATTGGGTTCTGTTGATGAAGAATATTCCCTAGCTTTAGATATAGCTTTTGGCGGAAGATTGGCACATATTGTTGTTGATGATACTCATGCTGCTTATGTTGCAATGGAATTGTTGAATTCATCAAGAGCAGGTCGTGCTACATTCATTCCATTAAACAAAATCAAAAAAGCTCCATCAAAATTGCAATTACCTAAAAATAGCAAAGGTGTAATTGATTTTGCGATTAACTTAGTTGATTTTGATGATATGTATTTAGACGCATTTTTCTATGCAGTAGGTGATACTTTAGTTGTAGAAGATGCAGAAGCAGCTGAAAAACTTATCGGTCAATATCGTATGGTTACTCTTGATGGTAAATTGTACGAAAAATCATCTGCAATTACAGGTGGATATGTGAAAAAATCTATCTTTGGATTTGGTCAAAATGATGATAAAGAACTTGAAGCTGCAAAATCTAAGTTGGACGAATTGCAAAAGAAATATGAAAACTCTGTTGCGTTGAAAAAAGAATTAGAAGATAAGTTAGATAAAATTAGAGTTACTTATTCATCTTCTTCAACTGAATATTCAAAAGCAAAAATTGAGTTAAATAATATGGCATCTCAATTTGAAAATAGCCAAACTTTATTAGAAACAAAGAAAACTTTTGTGGCTGAGAATGAACCAAAAATTGAAAAATTGAGTGCTGAATTAGACAAAATCGAAGAAAAAAGAGTTAATTTGTCTGATGAAATTCAACAAGCTCAAGATAAATTGGCAGAATTAGACGCATTATTAAACGACAAAGACTTGAAAGATTTGAAAGAAAAAACTCAAGGTATTGAAGATGAAATTCGTCATTTGAATAATAGTATTATGGGTGTTACAAGCGAAATTAACGGTTATAACAACACTATTAAATTCAACGAACAACTTATTGTGTCAAAAGAAGACGATATTAAAAACACTTTGAAGAATAATGAATCTTTAGAAAAAGATAAAGTAACTTATCGTGAAGAAATCGTTCAGTTAGAGGAGCAATTAAATACCCTATCTGATAAAATTGCAGTAATTGATGCAAAAATCGGAGAGCTTGTGAAACAAAAAGAAGAAATTCATGATAGCTTGGTAGATTTGCAGACGAATAGTGCAGTTAAATCTTCAGAAATCGACAGAATTAACGAGCAAATCGAAGCGTTTAAAACCAGACGACGTGAATTAGAACCTCAACTAGAAGAAGCCTCTAAATTGTTACAAGATGCAGGGGTTGAAGTTGAAAAATTAGAGCCAGTTCAAATCTCTATTGATGAATTGAACGCTCGTATCCAAAGACTTGATAAGAGAATGCAAGAATTGGGTGATGTTAATATGCGTGCTATCGTTTCTTACGAAGAAAAAGCAGCAAGAAAAGAAGAACTTGATACTCAAATCAAAACATTATCAACTGAACGTCAGTCAATCTTAGACAAGATGAATGGTTTTGAACAACAGAAAAAAGAAGCATTTATGACAACATTTACAGCCATAAATGAAAACTTTAAAGATATCTATCACCAATTATCTGAAGGTGAAGGAAGATTGATCCTTGAAAATGAAAAAGATCCATTATCTGCTGGTATGACAATTGAGGCAAAACCTAGAGATAAAACTACTAATAACAAATTAGGTGCTTTATCAGGTGGAGAAAAAGCCTTAACAGCGTTAGCGTTGGTATTTTCTATCCAAAGATACTTGCCTGCTCCGTTCTATGCCTTAGATGAGGTTGACGCAAGTTTAGATACAATGAACGTTGAAAGAATTGCAGATATGGTTAAAAAACAATCATCTGATACTCAATTCTTGGTAGTAAGCCACAGAAGACCGATGATTGAAGCTGCAAACAGAACAATTGGTGTTACCCAAAAAGAAAAAGGTAAAACAAAAGTTACAGGTGTAAAACTAAGAGACGACAATGATGAACAATAATCCAATAAATATGGAAGATATAGAATCTTCAATATACGGCAAACCCGGGGAATTTGATGCCAACGATGGTATCGGAATTCTTGTGGATATGGCAAAACAAGGCAAAATTGACCCTTGGCATATTGATATTCTGGATGTTACAGAAAAATATCTTCAAAGAATGATTGAATTAAAATCATTAAACTTAAGAGTTGCAAGTAGAACATTATTATTTGCATCTATCCTTTGTCGTTTACAGTCTAATGTTTTGGCAGGGTTATCTTTAGAAGATTTCCAAGATGAACCTGAACAAGATGTATTTTATGATGAAGATGGATTTATTGTTGATTATGGTGAAGATCAAGAATTTATTCCAACAAGTAACGTTGTAAGTTTTGATGAGGCTTTGCAAAGAAGAACTTCTATTCGTTTGAATAGAAATCGTGTTGTTACTTTGAAAGACTTGATTAAACAATTGGAATTTTATGAAAAATTAGAAAAACGTGCGTCTATGCAGTCAGCTCATGAAAGAGCTAAAAGACACGTTAGAAACTATTCAAGACTTACTCCTGATGAAATCGTAGCTATGGCTCATGAAGAGTATATCGAAGAATCAGTTTTAAAATTGAAAGATAACTTAGAACAAATCTTCAATACTGTTGAAAAGATTGAATTAAATGAATTAACTATGTTAGGTATGGATAAGATTAGTGCTTATTTAGCATTGTTGTTCTTGAGTCGTGATACTGATTATGAACTTGAACAAGAAGAGTTTTATTCAGATTTGTATGTAGTAAAAGGTGGTAGAAATGCAACAGCTTAAGTCAAGAATTGAAGCGGTGTTGTTTGTTACCGCAAAAGCATTAACATTAGAAGAAATCGCAGTTTATTTAGATCTTGAACCTGAACAAATTGAAGAAGCAATTTTGGAATTGATTATGGATTATGCTTCACGAGATGGTGCTTTGGAAATCGATGATGAAAACGGTTATATTCTTCAAGTAAAAGAAGATTATAGTGATATTGTTGAAAAAATTTGTCCTGTGGATTTATCACCAGCTGTTTTGAGAACCCTATTGGTTATTGCTTTAAAAGGTCCAATCAGACAAACTGAGTTGGTGAAATTACGTTCTGCAGCTTACGAACATGTTGCAGAATTGGTTGAAAAAGGTTTGGTTTCTAAACATAAAGACAAAAATGGCAGAAGTATCAACATAAAAACTACTGCGAAATTTGCTGAATATTTTAAATTAAAAGGTGATACAAGAGCTTTGGCACAACAGTTAGAAAAGGAATTATTAGAAAAATCTAATGCGTAAATTTTTATTGGGTTTACTTCTTATAGTTTTAGTTATTGCTCTTGTTTATAAATCTCCGTTCTCAGCTTTGTATAATTATAACAAGGCAAAGGTTTTGTATGAAGCTAATCAGTATGAGCAATCGTTACCTTATTTTGAACGTTCGCTATTTGCTGATTCAAAAGGTATATTGACTAGGTTTTTCTACGTTTTGGCATTGTCTAAATCTAAGCCTGTGTATTCTGTTCAGAAAAAACTTTTTGAAATGTCAGAGTCTAAGATAAATGATGAGGCAACAAAAGTTGCAAAAACTCAAATTAGAGTTATGCGAAGAAATTTGTTGAAAGGTTTAGAACCAAATTATATTTATAACGCAGTTTACGGTAATGATATTTTGCGTTGGGATATTCGTTCTTTCCCTTTGAAAGTCTATATTGATAAATCGGACACTGTTCCTGAATATTATGTCGAAGCAATAGAACAGGCTATGTCATTATGGGTTAGAAATACTAATTTTATCAAATTTAAAAAAGCCCAAAGTGTATCGGAAGCTGATATTTTCATAACTTTTAAAGATATTGATAAGAATCAGTGTGAAAATGGGGTTTGTAAGTTTGTTGTTGCTTATACCGAACCTATTTTTACAGGGAATAATATCTTAAAACAAATGAATTTGACGTTTTACAGGACAAACCCTCTTAATCAAGGTTTTAGGAAAGAAGTAATATATAATACGGCTTTGCATGAATTGGGGCATACTTTAGGAATTATGGGGCATAGTGATAACCCTATGGATTTGATGTATTCCCTTAAAGACAACAGTCTAACCCCTTGGTATGGTAGTTTTAGACAAGGTCTTAGCCCAAGGGATTTGAATACTTTAGTGTTGTTATACCGATTAGCTCCGTCTGTATCAAATGTTGAAAACCTAAAATCAGAGAGTTTTTATTATATGCCTTTGATTTTAGGAAGTAATGATGTGATTCTTGAAAAGAAATTAGCAGAGTTAAAAAAATATATAGCATCTTATCCTGAGATTTCTGCGGGCTATATAAATATTTCTGCGGTTTATGCTGATATGGCAGATTTTGATGCTTCTTTGAACGCTTTATCTCAAGCTGAAAAATATGCAAAAACGCAAGATGAACAGTATCTAATTGCTTATAATAGAGCAATTACATATTTTAACCTTCAAAAATTCGACACAGCTTTGAATTATGCAAATACAGCAAAATCGATTAAGGACACTCAAGGTGTTCAGGAACTTATAAATGAAATTGAGCAACTAACATTACGCTAAGGTTACTTTATGTTTCCCCAGAAATGCAAGATTTTCAACGATGTTAGATGCGAGCTTTTTTAGATACGACCAAAACATTAGATAGTGCGATGCCTCCTGTTTGTTGCGGACGATTGACAATTTGTCCGTTTACATACATAACGGTTGAACCTCCGCCGTCTAGGTTAATGGCGTTTGTACAACCTAAATCTTTCATTAGAGTAGCTAATTCTTTGAGAGTCAAACCGATAGAACTGCCCTCTCTTCCATCTACTGCGACAAGGACTAAATCATTATCTTTAGTGTAGCCTATTGCCGTTCTTGGGTTTCGTCCCCCTATGGATTGAAGTTTCTGGGCAGTCATATCGATATATATTTGTTTATCCTTAACTAAGTAAGGTCCGCCGCTTATAATGTGTTTTACATTGTCCCATTTAGGATTTGTTGAAATTTTAATATCAACATTTTTTGCACCAATTAGTTTACCTAATTTTGACTTTGGACCTACTATCACGTAACCATCTTTTGGAATAAAAAGAGGATTGGAGGAAACTTCCGTAATCTTATTTCCAACTACTTGTAATTGGACACCATACTGAGGTGATGCAGGAGCGTAAGTCCCCCAATCCGGAGTATAAGCTAAAATATATGAGGATAGCATTCTTGGCTGATTTATATTATCAATTTTTATTGAATGTCCGTTTCCTGTAATTTTTGCGTTTAATTGTACTCTACCTACATCGTATCCTGATTCAAAAATCCCCAATGCTACTCTGTCGTATATTGGTCCTGTGATAAGTTTTTTGTTTATCATAAGTGTTCCAAGTGGTACGCCAGTTTGAGGTTTGAAGAAGCCTCCGTTTATTGCAACAATTGCGTCGTTATTTTGAGCAATTGTTCTTACTTTTCTTTTGTTTGATAGAGTTTTAGAAGCTATGGCAGGTTTAATTTCAAAGTTGCTTGCAACTTTGTGATTCACTTCAACTATATTAATCCTCACAGGTTTTCCGTTGTAGTACTTGACCATTTTTATATGCTTAACTCCATCGGTTACATCAGTAACTTTTAATCCTTGATATTTGTTTTTTATTCTGTTGTTAAATTTTTCCTTTCTATATTCTGGACTGATTTCTTCTTTTATATTAGTTGATAGTTCTACAAGAGTTGGTGTTGTAATTGCGTTATTTGCAAGTAATAGATCGTTTGCCATTAGTGGCGGTTGAAATATTGAATTTGTAAGGGTAAATATTGTAAAAAGCGAAATGGTTAAGACAATTTCGCATGTCCTCACAGGTATTATAAATTGTTTTCTTTCTATTAGTGTATCCATCTTGGCACCTAAAGTTTTTTAGAGTAACCGGATACCTTTTTGTTTTTAGAGTGGTGTGGGGAATAACACTCATCGAAGGCCTATGTGGGCTTATAGGATGCTTCTATTAATATTGTAACATATATTTACAATGACTTCAATCCTATTAGCCATAAGGGTTTTACAAAACTAAATAGTGGTAAATGTACACTATATCTGTGTTTTAGTGTTGTTTTTACCCTTAATCGACATCAACAGGTGCACGCATAATATTGTCAATAGCTTCTCTTGCAGTGAAAACAACCGCTTCAGGGACATTGTCAATTGTTGTTAATTGCCTTAAAACATCGACTGTACGTTTAAAGGCTCTGACAATATCACCTTCACCCATATCAACTTGTTCTGATACGGTTGACCATTCAGCACCTTCTACCCAAAGTTCTATTAGAGAACTAAAGTATGGGTTAATGTTTAGTGGTGATTCAATGTCGTAGCGTGTTTGTGCTTTATATAATTTCTTTTTGATATCTCTGATTTTGTTTAATGTTTTTCTAACTTGTTCTGAGAATGGAATATATGGTATTTCCATTCTTAATTCTTCAGTTGTAATTGCACAAATTACTCCTGCAAGTTGTGCTGGTGTTAGATTTTCTAAGACTCCTGAGAAAATAATTTCTGCTAGGAATAATTCGTTTTCTGAGCGGATTTGAGAGGTTGTTTTACCTTTATCTGTTGGATAATCGTTAGCTAAGTATCCGTATTCTTCTAGGACGGCTCTGTGAGCTAAGAATTTATTCCAATAGATATCTTTTTGACGTTCAATTTCTTTCTGAAGTTTTTGTTTTTTACTGATAATTCTTTTTAGAACTTCTAAATTCTTTGCGTGGCGTTTGTAATGTTTACAACAATCGCAAGGATATTTTTGAAGTTGGTGAAGTTCTGCTTTGTTACGTTCGCCAAATTCGATAACTTCAGGTGAAAGTGGTCTGTGTTTTGATTTTTCTTGTTTTAATATTTTTTTATAGGTTTGTCTGTTTTGAACATATAAAAATCTCATTCTGTCATACTCAAGCATCTTTTCGTCTGTTAATTTGCTTGGGCAGGCAAAGGCTCTTTCTTGCATTTCAAAATCATATTCAGCCATCTGATCTAAGATAGGTTTAAGTCTAAAATCAGATGAATAATAACCAAAACTTTTTAGGATAAGTTCTTTTGATTCTTCTAGATTAAATCTTTGTAGTAAGTTTAGAACCATTGAATAACTTGGTGAAAAACGACTTTCTAGTGGATTTGAGCCACTTAAAACAAGTTCAGCTACCTCATTAGGTGTTTGGAATGATGTTCCAATAATGGTTACGTAACCAACTTCATCCATCCCTCTACGTCCTGCACGTCCTGACATTTGTAAGAACTCATTAGCAGTTAGCATTCTGTGTCCTGCGTCAGTTCGTTTGCTTGTTGCACTAATTACAGTTGAACGTGCCGGCATATTGATACCAGCCGCAAGGGTTTCTGTTGCAAATACCACTTTGATTAGACCTTGTTGGAATAGTTTTTCTACAAGGTTTTTCCACGCTGGTAAAAGCCCTGCGTGGTGTGATGCTACCCCTTGAATTAAGTATTCAATGTGTTTGTTGCCGTATAAATGTGGATTGTCTGCAATAAATTCTTCAATAAATGCTTTAATTTTTTCTTGTTCAGCTCTTGTGTTTAAGCCAAGTCCTGAGCATTTTTCCATTTGTTCATTACATTTTTTACGTGAAAAAGTAAAATAAATTGCAGGAAGCATATCTTGCTCTGCAAGATTTCTGATAATTTGTTTTACATAAGTTTTTTTGCGTTTATCTTTACCTTTTGCCCACTGAGGTCTTTCAGGTCTGATTTTTTTGTTTAATTTACCCTCAGGTGTTAATAGTGGTAAAAGTTTAAATGGTTGAGAGCTATCAAAATAATAAAATCTCAACGGTACAGGTCTAAAATCAGTGTTTACAAGTGTTGTTTTAGAGTGAACTGTGTTAATCCAATTTGTTAATTCATCGCAGTTTGCAACAGTTGCAGAAAGTGCAATGATTTGAATATTAGTCGGGCAATAGATAATACTTTCTTCCCAAACGGTACCACGTTGTTCATCGTTCATATAGTGAACTTCATCTAATACAATGTATTTAACATCTTTTAAGTTGTCTGCAACAGCCCCAAAGTTTGTGCCATAGAGCATATTTCTGAAAACTTCGGTTGTCATAATGACAATTTGGGCGTTACGATTTATTGAGGTGTCGCCAGTTAGAAGTCCGACTTTGTCGTGTCCGTATTTTTCTCCAAAGTCGTAAAATTTTTGATTAGAAAGTGCTTTTAAAGGTGTTGTAT
This sequence comes from Candidatus Gastranaerophilaceae bacterium, assembly GCA_045530955.1. Taxonomy (GTDB): domain Bacteria; phylum Cyanobacteriota; class Vampirovibrionia; order Gastranaerophilales; family Gastranaerophilaceae; genus Zag111. Next base: position 29,588 of record JAZSDA010000044.1, on the reverse strand, counting down.
AAAATATTCTACAACCTTGTTCTAGAGCTCTATGAATTGCGTGTTGTGCGATTACTGTTTTGCCTGCACCAGTTGGAGCACAAACTACAACACTTTCTCCTCTATCAATGGTTTCACAAGCCTCTTTTTGAAAATCATCTAATTCAAATGGAAATCCATACATCTCAAATTACCTTTTAAAAGCTATTCTATTTTAATTATAACATATTATTTGAACGAATTACAGTCTTGTTACATTTGATAATTTTACTAGCAAATTTATTTTTTATACGGTTTAATTACTATTACTTTAAGGTAAATAGCATGCAAATAAATTTTTCACAAAATAATTCAAATCAAACTTTTACTGCAATTCGTGCAGATAGAACAGGCAGAGCCTTACTTGTTCAAAGAATGAAACAGGTTCGCAATGAGGTAGATGCTTGGGAAGAATTGGTTAAGTTGATTGAAAAACACAAAGATGATCCGAATGATATTTTTATTACAGGAGGACGTGGTGATGGTGGTCTAGGTATTGTGATTGAAAATAGAATTTCAGGAGCAAAAAAACGTATAGCCGAAGGCCCGCTTAAAATTGATACTCCGGTAGAGTTTATCAAAAAGGCTATCGCAATAGGTGATGAGTTTACTCAAAATATGAGAAAACCTTTAGGTTTGAAACAAAGAATACAAGAAATTTTAGATATGATTTAATAACAACAAAGGAGAACACTATGCAAGTAAATATGGAAAATAATTATTCCAGACAACAAGCTTTCGGTATGGCATTAAAAGGTAGTGATGTTGTAAACAAAGCATTAAGGGTAAGAATTACAAAACCTGCGGAAGCTCAAGAATTAGCAGCGTTAGTTGAACAAGCATCAAAAAATGATATTGTTGATATTCAACTTTTTGCAAATGAAAAGGGTAAATTAACTGCGAATGTATTTACTAGAGATACATCTTTAGATAATCCTAATTCTTTCGTTAGACATTTTTCTGAAGGTATTTTCGGTGGTCCTGTTAAATTCCTTAGAAAACTTGTTAATATAGCAGATGCTGAAGCCGCTAAAATTAATGAACGTTGTGATATAAAAGAATTAGATGACACATTATCTAAAATGTTATAATAAATTAAATTTACAATAAAAAAGACTCCAAATTATTTTGGAGTCTTTTTGTTTGCTTGTTGTGATAATTAGATTTTATCAAATCCTGTATATTTTCTAAGAACTTCAGGAATGATAATTGTTCCGTCAGCTTGTTGGAAGTTTTCAACGATTGCTGCAAATGTTCTACCAACTGCAAGACCTGAACCGTTGATTGTGTGTACAAATCTTGTTTTACCAGTTTCTTTATCTTTGTAACGGATGTTAGCACGTCTTGCTTGGTAATCACCAAAGTTAGAACAACTAGAGATTTCTTTGTATGTTCCGTAAGATGGCATCCAAACTTCCAAATCCCAACATTTGTTAGCAGAGAATCCGATATCAGCTGTACATAATGCAACTTTTCTGTAAGGAAGACCAAGAAGTTGTAACATTCTTTCACCGTCAGCTGTAAGTTTTGCGTGTTCTTCAGCTGAAGTTTCAGGAGTTGTGTATTTAACCATTTCAACTTTATTAAATTGGTGAACACGGATTAAACCACGTGTATCTTTACCTGCTGAACCTGCTTCACGCCTGAAACAAGGTGTGTAAGCTGTCATATATTTTGGTAATTCATCTTCTGATAAGATTTCACCTGAATAAATGTTTGTTACAGGAACTTCAGCTGTTGGAATTAAGTACAAATCTTCGTCAACGCATTTGTACATATCTTCTTTGAATTTTGGAAGTTGGCCAGTACCAGTCATTGTAGCTGCGTTAGCCATAAATGGAGGTAAAATTTCTTCGTAACCTTCGTTTTCTGTGTGTTGGTCAAGGAAGAAGTTGATAATAGCACGTTCTAATCTTGCACCTTTACCTCTGTATAATGTAAATCTTGATTGAGAAATTTTTACACCACGTTCAAAATCAACAAGATTTTTTTCTTCGCATAAATCCCAGTGAGCTTTTGCTTCAAAATCAAATTTTGTTGGTTCGCCCCAAGTTGAAACTACAACGTTATCATCTTCTGATGTACCAATTGGAGTTGTTTCATCTGGAACGTTTGGTGTGTGAAGTAAAACGTTTCTTTGTTGAGAATCTAGTTCGTTTTGTTTCTCTTCTAAGGCTTTAATTTCATCACCTAATTGACGAACTTCTTCTTGGATTGCGTCAGTGTTTTCGCCATTTTTCTTCATCATACCGATTTTTTGAGATTCGTTTTTGCGTTTTGCACGAAGTTCATCGGCTTGAGTTTGAATACGACGTCTTTCTTCATCGATTTTTATAACTTCATCAATTGATAATTCTGGGTTTCTTCTTTTAAGAAGTTCGTTAATTTTTTCTGGATTTTCTCTAATCAATTTAATATCAAGCATTTTAGCCTCTTTTCTTTTTCATAACAAGCATTTTTATTTTAGTTTAAAGATATTTTTTTATCAAGTTTAATTAGTTATTTTGTGGAATAAAAATTTGCAATAATTCAAAAATAATGTATAATATCATTATTACAGGGAGATGTGATGTTTAAACGTTTAGCTAAACAATTGAAAACTGAGAGAGCGGAAAATTCCTATTTTCCAATGTCTTCGCCTGTAAATTCTTTAAAAGAACAAACAAAAAGTTCTTTTTTGAGAAGTTTATCTAAGCATGCTCTTAATTTGTATGAAAGAAAAACTGATATTAATAACTTTACCCGTTTGGCATTGTCAGATCCAGAAAATACTTCTCATAATTTGATTGTTGACGAACTTTTTGGTCAAGAAGGTATGGTTGACCCGTTTGCAGAAGATGCATTATTTTCTCTTTCTGAAAATGAAAGATTTATGAAAGATTTAGGGTTAAAAGATTAATAAAAATTTTATCCGTTTTTGACTTGTTTTTTATGCCTTAACATATTGAAACTTTTTCTGTTTCGTGTATAATTTGGGTATAAGAAGAGATAGGAGTAAAAAATGTTCGAACGTTTTACAGAAAAGGCAATTAAAGTTATTATGCTTGCCCAGGAAGAAGCTCGAAGATTAGGTCACAACTTTGTTGGTACAGAACAAGTGTTGCTTGGTCTTATCGGTGAGGGAACAGGCGTTGCTGCAAAAACTCTAAAATCTATGGGGGTTAACCTTAAAGATGCAAGAACTGAAGTTGAAAAAATTATCGGCAGAGGTTCTGGTTTTGTTGCAGTAGAAATTCCATTCACTCCACGTGCGAAAAGAGTTTTAGAACTTTCTTGGGATGAAGCTAGACAATTAGGTCATAATTATATTGGTACAGAACACTTGCTTCTTGGTTTAATCCGTGAAGGAGAAGGTGTTGCGGCAAGAGTTTTGGAAAATCTTGGTGTCGATTTGAATAAAGTTAGAAGTAATGTTGTTAAAATGCTTGGTGAATCAAAACCATCAGCAACAGCTGGTGCGGGTTCTTCATCATCTTCTTCTTCTAGCTCTTCATCTTCATCAGGTGGAAAAACAAAAACTCCAAGTTTGGATGAGTTTGGTAGAGATTTAACTCTAGCAGCTCAAGAGTTACGTTTAGACCCTGTTGTTGGTCGTGAAAAAGAAATTGAACGTGTAATTCAAATTCTTGCAAGACGCACAAAAAATAATCCTGTTCTTTTAGGTGAACCTGGGGTTGGTAAAACTGCTGTTGCAGAAGGTCTTGCAATCAGAATTGTTAACGCTGAAGTTCCAGATATTTTAGATGGTAAAAAAGTTATCCAATTAGATATGGGTCTTTTAATTGCTGGTACTAAGTATCGTGGTGAATTTGAAGAACGTTTGAAAAAGATTATGGACGAAATTCGTCAATCAGGTAATGTTATCCTTGTTATCGATGAAATGCACACTTTAATCGGTGCAGGTGCTGCTGAAGGTGCTATCGATGCTGCTAACATTTTAAAACCTGCATTATCACGTGGTGAAATTCAAGTTATCGGTGCTACAACATCTGATGAATATAGAAAATACATCGAAAAAGATTCAGCACTTGAAAGACGTTTCCAACCTGTTCAAATCGATGAGCCATCTATTGATGAATCTATCGAAATTATCAAAGGTTTGAAACCTAAATATGAAGAACACCACAAGTTGATTATTTCTGATGATGCAATAGTTGCGTCAGTTAAATTATCTAGCAAATATGTTAACGACAGATTCTTGCCAGATAAAGCTATTGACGTATTAGATGAAGCTAGTTCAAAAGTTAGATTAAAAGTTTCTAACCTTTGTCCTGAAGCTAAAGAATTAGAAAAACAACTTAAGTCTTTGATTAAAGAAAAAGAAGAAGCTATCAGAAATCAAGAATTTGAAGAAGCATCTCAACTTCGTGATGATGAAGCTGATTTGAGAGATAAAATTAGAGAAGTTACTAACAAGTGGAGAGAAGAACACGAAGTTAATAAAGCTACGGTTACAGCTGAACACGTTGCAGAAGTAATTGCAATGATGACAGGTGTTCCTGTTACAAAATTAACTGAAGGTGAATCTGAAAGATTGTTAAAACTTGAAGATGTTCTTCACGAACGTGTAATCGGTCAACACGATGCAATCGTTGCTATTTCAAAAGCTATAAGACGTGCTAGAGTTGGTTTGAAAGCTCCAAACAGACCTATCGGTAGTTTTATCTTCTGTGGTCCTACAGGGGTTGGTAAAACTGAGTTGGCAAAAGCTTTAGCTGAAGCAATGTTTGGCTCAGAAGACAATATGTTAAGAGTTGATATGTCAGAATTTATGGAAAAACATTCAACTGCAAAACTTATTGGTTCTCCTCCAGGCTATGTTGGTTACGATGATGGTGGACACTTATCTGAATTAGTTAGAAAGAAACCTTATTCAGTCGTTCTTTTTGACGAAATTGAAAAAGCTCACCCAGATGTATTTAACATCATGCTTCAAATTTTAGATGATGGTAGATTAACAGATTCTAAAGGACGTCATGTAAGTTTCAAAAATACAGTTATTATCATGACATCTAACGTTGGTGCAAGTATGATTCAAAATACTTCAAAACTTGGTTTCTCAACTGCTGAAGATGAATCTAAAGATAAATACGAAAAATTAAAAGATACAGTTTCTGAAGAAATGAAGAAAGCATTCAGACCTGAATTCTTGAACCGTATCGATGAAACTATTGTATTTGCTCACTTAAGCAAAGAAGAAATCAGACAAATCGTTGACTTAATGTTGAAAGATTTGTTCAAACGTCTTGCTGAAAAAGAATTAAGCGTTGAAGTTACAGATGAGGTTAAAGATCATCTTGCAGAAAACGGTTATTCTGAGGCTTATGGTGCAAGACCATTAAGACGTTTAATCCAACGTAAAATGGAAGATAGCTTAGCAGAGGAAATCTTATCAGGTAAATATGGTGCGGGTGATGTGATTAAAGTTACCCTAGAAGAAGGTAAGATGACTTTTGATAAGGCTTCTAAAAGACGTACTAAAAAAGAAAAAGAAGTTGAAGAAGCTCCAGCTTCTTAGTATAAAAAATCGGTTTAAAAGTCGGAGTTTTAAAAGCTCCGACTTTGTAAACTCTTTGTAACATTTTCTGCATCAACTGTTCAAAAATATTTTGACAGGTTTTCATAAATAACATATAGGGGAAATTAAAAAGGTAGGGAATTTAATGCGCGTAAATTCAGTTCAGACTTATGCTTTTTCTCAAAGTAGAGTTAAAAGTGCTTCTAATGGTAGTGTTGTCAGAGCTCCTCAATCATCTTCAAATGTTGTTCAGCTAATTTTTACAGGAGGAGCAAAGAACTTAAAACAATTGGCTTCTATAACGCCTGAAAACAATGGTTTAGGCTTGCCTGAAGCATCGCAAGGTGGTGAAGGTGTTGTTGGTTATGAAATGCCTGCAAGTTTTAGAAAGCATGAAGGGGTAGATGCCCGTAGTTTCATGCCATTTTGGGAATATGATAACCCAAAAGGTGGTTATAAATTTGTAATTCACAGAGAATCTGAATATCCAAAAGGTGCAGCAGGACTTCCTGACACTATGCCTGCAAAAGCTTTTTATAGTGCTGAACCTGGTGAAACTTTAGAAGTTGTAGCTAAAAAACTTAATTTAAAACCTTCAGAACTAAGTTATGTAATTCAAAGTAAACCAAATGGAGTTGGTCCTGAAGCTCAATCAAGATATTGTTTAATTGAACCAACAAGTGTAAAAGGGCATGTTACAAGATTATCTGATACTGTTTTGGGTGAAACTGATGATGTTTCATATTCATTATTTAAAATCTCTGCGAACAACCCAAGTTATAACAAGCTTAAAGGGGAACCTCATTACTTTATCTATACGCCAAATCTAGCAAAAGCTTCAAAACCATATGCGTATGATAGTTTAGGTAATGGTCCGTTTGAAGCGGAAATTATCAACTCAGATGGTATGCGTGCTTTGGCAAAATCAATTCATACACAGATGGATACAGAAGAATTTGGTCATTTCAATCCTGCAAGTGTAGTTGCCCACGATAGAATTGCTCATTCATATGGTACTCATATTGCAAATATGTCAGCAGGTGGAAATACTGCCGTTAATGGTGTTAAGGTTCATATTATTGCACACAATACAGGTAGAAATTACCAAGGTTTGACAAGTGATCCGTTCAAAATGTTGGCAATTGTGGGGGATGCTTCTGATGCTCCTTTATTAAAAGGCTTGCCTGAGTTTGATGTTTTATCTAAGGCTATGCAATTTGGTATTGATAATGCTGAAATGATTTCACCTAGAGAAAGAACAGTTGCTTGGGCTGTTTTAGAACCTTATTTGAAACCGTTTAGAGATGGTGCAGGTACTTTTAATATCTTAAAAACAGGTATAGCTGCGGCTGCAACTAACCCAAATAACATAACTACCGGTACCGTTTCTCATACTTTTGATGCTGAAATGCGTAGTGCTGAAACTCCTGAAGCAGCAAAATTCTTATCAGGTGATTATGCTGCGATTAAGACAAGATCTGTATTAAACGGCTCTACTCCTGCAAATTTAGCTTTAGATAATCCTGATGCTAATTTTGGTCGTGGTAACAACGGTTTAACTGCTCAAAAAGCTGGTTTTACAACGTTTAGGTATGACGGAACTAATATTGAAGAAGTTATTGCTGCAAGAGAAAAGAATGCAAGATGGTTCACAACTTTAATTAGTGATGCTCATACTCAAGGTCAAGATGCCTTAAATAGATTATTCTTCAATGATAGTCAGTTAGCTGAAGGACAAAAGGTAATTGGTTATCTAAGACCTATGCAAGAAGGTGATAAGCTAGTTATGGGTTGGGGAAGACCTGATGAACAGAAAGGTTATAATATTACTCTTGATGGCTTTAAAAAATTCTTACAAAGAAAAGATATTCCATTAGAAGAAAAATTGAAATTCAGAGTTGTTACAGGTGCTGGTAAATGGTACGAAGAAGCTAAAGATTACAAGTCTATTGTTCGCATAATTAACGAAATCGAAACAATGGATGGTGGCGTATTTAAAGGGCTTGTAATGCACGTTGATGGTTTCTTCCCGAATAGACTTGTAGGCTGTGCAACTTATGGTATGTTTACTTCACGTCGTGAAATGTGTGGTATTACACCTTTAGAATGTAAGATTGCAGGTGTTCCTTATGTTGCAACAAGAACAGGTGGACCTGTTGATTACACTAACGATTCTAACGGCTTCTTAACTAAAGAAGTTGTAGAAGGTCGTCCTGAACGTTATGGTTTGTCTTGGGATAATTCAATAGACGAAATTGATGATGCCCGTTGTGCAAGACAGGCTGATCAAATTTCTGATATTTTTGCAGAAATGCTAGAAGAACAACAAGGTGATAGAAAAGCATATATTGCAAAATGTAAGAAAAATATAGAAGAAAAAATTGATTGGCATAATAACGCTGAATACAATGGTGGTAAATCTGCAAATAGAGCGTATTTAGAAGATATTTTAGAAACCCACAAAACTTGGGAAGAACGTCCTAAAAATCCTTTAAAACGTGTTGCAGGTGAATTCGGACAATTCAGAGAAAAAGCAGAAGATATGTTCAAAGTTAGTGCTAAAAATCGCACTATGAAGATTGTATTATCTGTTGTTGGTGCGGCGGCTGTTCTTTCAGGTTTGTATTACATGTACAGAACAAGAAATGCGGCTGAATCCCAAACTAAAATGGATAAAGTAGCATAATATTATCAAATAATTATTTTAAAAGTTCTAAGATATTTCTTAGAACTTTTTTATTGTATTTTTCTTTAATTTAGTCTATATTATCCTTATCAAAAGGAGTTTAATATGTTAGAAAGAATTGAGAAATTACAAATTGCAATTTTAGGTTTACTTTTAGCTATGGGCTTTATTATCGGTGTGAAATCTGTTGTTAAACCTTTTGCTAAAAATTCAGTCACAGTTACCGGTTCTGCGTATGAAATTGTTAAATCCGATTCAGGGAATATTGAAGTTGCGTTAAATGTTCGTAGAGCTAATAAATCGTTGGCTTATACTGTTGCAAAACAACAATTACCAATGATTCTTGAATACTTGAAGTCTAAAGGCTTTGATATCGATAAAGATGTTGATGTGAAGTCTATGAGTGGTTATTCCTCATATAAATATAATCAAAATGGTATGAGTACAAATGAAATTGCATATTACAATTTAACTCAAATGATTCATATTAAATCGGATGATGTGAATAAAATAAAAGAAACAGCTTTAGATATTTCTTCATTAATGGAAAAAGGTATAGATGTTGAAGTAAGAAGAACAAGTTATTCTTATTCAAAATTACCTGAGTTAAAAGTTGGTTTGTTAGAAAGTGCAACAAAAGATGCTCAAGAAAGAGCAAAGGCTATGTTAATGTCAACAAATAATGGTGTTGGGAAAATTCAGTCTGTTAAAATGGGGGTATTCCAAATTACACCAGTTGATTCAACCGATGTTTCTGATATGGGTATAAATGATACTTCAACAATTGATAAAAAGATTACTGCAGTATCAAATGTAACTTTTCAAATTAAATAATTAAATAAAGCCTTTGAACTTGTTTCAAGGGCTTTTTTAATGTATAGTTAAGTTATGGGAAGAATTATTGGTATAACTGATATCCATGGAGAGTATGATAAACTTTGTGCTGTGTTAGATAAAATTCAGCCAAAGTCTGATGATACTATTGTTTTTATGGGTGATTATATCGATAGAGGTAAAAAATCCCGTGAAGTTGTGGATGAAATTATTAATCTTCAAAATGTTTGTAACTGTGTGTATTTAATTGGTTCTCATGAGTATGCAATGTTGCATGCCGATGTTGATGATTATTATCATTATCTTTTCTGGAATTATGGCGGGGACTCTACTGCTGCAAGCTACGGTTCTTATGAAAATATTATGAAAGTTCATGGTGATTTCTTTAATTCATTAAAATCTCATCATATTATTGATGGTTATATGTTTGTGCATGCTGGGATAAGGGTTGGTATTCCTTTAGATCAGCAAGATTTGGTTGATATGGTTTATATTCGTAGTGAATTTTATCGTAAAAAACATGGGTTACCTTATAAAATAATTTTCGGGCATACTGAGTTTTCTGAGCCTCAGGTTCAAGATGATAAAATCTGTATTGATACTGGTTGCGGTAAGTATAAAGATGCACCTCTAACGGCTATTGTTATAGAAAATGGGGTAGAAACTTTTATAGCGTCCAACTAAAAGGGGGTTGTTATGGATAATAATGAATTGATAAGATTGAATAGAGCTTTAACTGAGTTTTATTTTTCTAATGTTCATAACCGTTTGTCTGAGATAAATACGCTTTTAAATCTTTATAAAATTCGCAATATTTCGTTAGTTCTAATTCTTATAACTTTTTTTAACACATATAAAACCCCTTTAAGTATTTCTGAATTTTTTGCAATAAAAAATGCGCTTGGCGCGATTAATCACTTCGCTCGCATTCGACGTGACTTCGCTTGAGCCTAACAAGTCCTGCGGACAGCTTGACAATAAGGCTCAAGGCTCCGCACTTGGCTCGCTCGTTCCGAACGCAAAAAGGCGTTCTCATCGCTGCCAAGATTTATAATATCAGTTTCTAAAAATTTTTGCAATAAAAAATGCGCTTGGCGCGATTCGAACGCGCGACCTATCCCTTAAAAGGGGAGTGCTCTACCTGCTGAGCTACAAGCGCAAATTAACTATTCATATTTCCTTGGCTTTACGGTATCAATTTACCGTGCTCATTCATATTAACAAGAACAAAATTTATTGTCAACACTTTTGTTTAAAAAAGACTCAAAAATTTTTTTTGAGTCTTTAAAACTTTAGATATGTAGGTGTTTTTTTGCACATTCAAACATTGATTTTATTAGTTCCGAATTGTTATTTAGGTTCATTCCATTTGTTTCAAGAACTTGCTTTATTCTATCTTCCCAAATGTTATAAATATCGCCTTTGTCTAACTCTATAACCTGCCCAATCATTGTTAATTCTTTAAAATCTATCGGAATTGGGTATGCACCACGTAGCATGTCAACAATTTCTACCCTTTTTTTTCTTGGAAATGCTTTCAGAAATGTTATTGTATTCATTTTTTTTTCTTTCATCATGCTTTTTAAAAGTTCAAGGGTGTCATCTTTTAGTATCGGTTCTTGTGGAATTTTATACTCTTCAAATTCTTCGGGTTTAATATCCATGACTGTTGCGATTCTTTCTAAAGTGGTACTTCTTGTTGAAAATGGTATAGTTTCATCTATTAAATTATAAACATATGATAGTGTTACTCCTATCATTTCTGCAAAGTCTTTTTTGTGAAGATTATTCGCTTCTAAGAAATCAGCAACTTTTTGTGAGCTTTTTTGCGTTTTTGTTTCATTTTTCATAAGTTTACCTCTAATATTTCCTATAATTTAGTTATTATTTATCTTTTTGTTAAGCTATCAATTGGTAAACCATTCTGCTAATCTTTATTTACGTTAAAATACTAAATATAAATAGATTTTAATTAAAGGAATTTTTATGAAATTAGTTGTCGGGCTTGGTAATATTGGTGATAAATATTGTTTTACACGTCATAATGTTGGGTTTATGGTAATTGATAAACTTGCTATTGAACGTGGTGTGTCTTTTAAAGAAGATAAGAAACTAAAATGTTTTTTAGGAAAATATAAACATGGATTTGAAGATGTCATGTTAATTAAGCCTACAACTTTTATGAATTTGTCTGGTGATGCCGTTCAGCTTGTTATGAATTATTATAAAATTGATGTTGAAGATGTTTTAATCGTTTATGATGATTTATCTCTTGAGCTTGGGAAAATGCGTTTCAGACCAAACGGTTCTGATGGTGGTCATAATGGTATTAAATCAGTTATTAAATGTGTTGGAACTCAAAATGTTGCACGTTTAAAGGTTGGTATAGGACCTCAACCGCCTATTCCATCTGAAACTTTTGTTTTGCAGAATTTTTATAAAGATCAATTAGAAACATTGAAGCCTGTATTAAAAACTTCTACTGATGCAATTGAGTATTATTTTGATAACGGGATGCAAAAGGCTCAAAATACATACAATTAGCTTGTCCTAATGGTGATTTAATGTTATAATACTTTTGCTAAAGTAGTTTAAAGGAGAGAGGAAATGAGTTTACAGTTAGCTGAGCAATTTGAAGCGAATGAGCAGTACGAACAGGCTTATGAAGAATATAAAAAGTTACATGCAGCAACCCCTGATGATATTGGGTTATTAGAACGTTTGGGACATATTTCATTAATTCTTGAAAAACAAGATGAAGCTGCATCTTATTATTATGAAATTCTAAAACGTGATGTTACTAATGCACTTGCGTATGATCAGTTGATTTCTATTTATGAAAATACTGACAGATATAAGTATTATATTTATAGAGGTAACAAAAATTCTATTGAGGGTAAGTTAGATTTCGCTATCAATGATTTCAAAAAAGCGTTATCTTATGCAACTGAAAATGATGCTCAAGTTATCATGACAAGAATGACTTTGGCTAATTTGTATCGTCAATGTGGTCAGGATATGAAGGCTATTGATGAATATAACTTAATCTTAGAATATGACAATTTGCATGAAGAAATCTTTTTACAACTTGCAGATATTTATATGAAAGATGAGGTTTATGCTAGTGCAATTGATGCTTTGCAACGTGCAAGATCAAAAGGTTTTGACACAGATAGAATTAATGAGGCATTGGCTGCAGTTTACTTAAAAAGTGGGGATGCTAAAAATGCCGTTGCTTATACAAAAGATGAATTAACTAAAATTCAAGGTATGCTTGAGTTGGGTGAAGTTGAAGAAGCTTATGCAATATTGAATTCACTACCTGCAGAATATAAGTCTAATCCACGTTATTTCACTTTACAAGCTCAGTATTGTTACTCTTCAAAAGACTTTGATAAAGCACTTGAATATATTGATGAGTATAATAAATTGCAACCAAATTCACCATTAACATTCCAAATGAGAGCTTTGGTATTTGATGAAATTGGGGATGAATATAATGCTCATTTGAATTGGGGTAAATATAACATGCTTCGTGGTAATTGTGATATTGCAATTAACGAATACTTAAACGCTGTTCAACTAAACGACAAAGATGTAGATGTTTTATTTACATTGGCTGAACTTTTAATTGCTAATAATGATTCTAACCATGCTGTTGAGTATTATGAAAAGATTACTAAATTAGAGCCAAATAACAAAGAAGCATTGAGAAAACTTGCCGAATTCAGAGAAAGTATCGGTGATTATCGTATGCAAGTTGAATATTTGGAAAGAATTTATGAAATTGATTCTAAAGATTTAACTGCGATGAAAAACTTGGCAAAAGGTTACGAAAAAATTAAAGCAAAAGATAAAGCAATTGAAATTTATACAAAATATTTAGAACTAGTTAAAGATCCTGTTGATTATCAAATGGCAAAAGCACGCTTGGATAAGTTAGATACTTATGGATCAGGTGATGCTGAAGAGTCTGTTGGTTTAATTGACAAGATTATGGGCTTTTTTAATCGTTCAAAAATGGACTAGATAAGTTCCGTTAACTTTTATCACATTTTTTAAAGAAGAAGTCTTTTATAGGCTTCTTTTTTGTATAATTAAAGTATGAAAAGTTAAGGGGCAGTATGAGCAGATTTATTGGAATTTTTGGGATTATTTTAATTTTTGCACTAGCGTATGCTATGTCTAATAATAAAAAAGCAATCAATTACAAAACAGTAGGTTTTGGATTTTTACTTCAAGTTTTGCTAGCAGTATTTATTTTTAAGGTTCCTTTGGGACAAAAAATGTTTATGGCAATTGGCTTGTTTATTCAAAAATTGCTTGTGTTTGCAAAGCAAGGCGGAGAGTTCGTTTTTGGCGGACTTATGAATGTAAAATTTGGTGAGATTTTTGCAGGTCATGGCGGATCTATTTTTGCGTTGCAATTGATTGCATCAACTGTATTTATGATGATTTTAGTTAATATTCTTTACCACTATGGAATTATGCAACGTGTTGTTGCAATTTTGGGTAAAGGTATGAATAAATTGCTTGATGTTAGCGGTGCAGAAGCTCTTTCTAACGTAGCAAGTGCTTTTGTTGGGCAAATTGTTGCTCAAATTATGATTAAACCATATCTGGCTAATTTAACCCGCTCAGAATTGTTGGCATCAATGTCAGGGTCCTTAGCTTGTATTTCAGGTTCTATTATGCCGATTTATATTGGGATGGGTATTCCTGCTGAATATATTTTAGCATCATCCGTGATGGCAGCCCCAGGTGCGTTGGTTATTTCAAAAATTGTTTATCCTGAAACTGGTGAGCCTGAAACTAGTAAAGATTTTAAATTGACATTCAGTAAACGAAACAGACAGCATGTTAACGTGTTTGATGCAATTTCTTCAGGTGCTTCTGAGGGCATGAAAGTTGCAATCAATGTTGTTGCAATGATATTGGCTCTTGTTGCATTGGTTGCTATGATTGACTGGTTCTTAGGCGGCTTGGGTAATTTTATCGTTAAATATTTACATGTAAATTTTGCAGCATTTGATTTAACTCAATTATCAATGAAGATGATTTTAGGTAAAGTGTTTGCGTTGTTTGCAATTGCGATGGGCGTTCCTATTGCTGAAGCTACCACTGTTGGTGGTTTAATGGGTACAAAACTTGTGTTAAATGAAATGGTTGCATATATGGATTTAACTTCTCCAGAAACTGTTTTATCTGCAAAATCATTCTTGATTGCAAGTTTTGCATTATGTAGCTTTGGTAATTTTGGTTCTATTGCAATACTACTTGGTGGTATTGGTGAATTGGCACCAAATCAACGTAAAAACTTAGCAAGATTAGGTGTGAGAGCTTTAATTTGCGGTACTTTAACTTGTTATATGTCTGCGGCAATTGCAGGTATTCTTGTTAAATAATTTACATATGTAACATTTTTGCCAATAGATTTTTGTAGGATATAATCGTAATATGGAGATTATTAGAGAGCTTAGAGAAATACCGAATTTATCGTTAGCCTTAGGGTTTTTCGATGGTGTTCATTTGGGACATCAAGCGGTTATTTCTTGTGCCGTTGAGGCTGCTAAATCATTTGGGTGTGAGTCTGCGGTTTTAACATTCCGTGAGCATCCCTTATATCATTTGAAAGGTGAATCTCCAAACTATATCTTACCACTGGAAGATAAATATAAGTTTTTAGAAGAATTGGGTATAGATTATGTGATAGAACTTGATTTTCCTTCAGTTTGTCATATGACTCCTGCAGAGTATTTGGAAGGAATTATTATTAAATATTTCTCTCCAAAATTTATTTCAACAGGTTTTAACCATGAATTTGGTGTTGACAGAACAGGTAATGTGAAATTCTTATCAGACTATCAGGATAGATATGCTTATGTATATTCAGCTACACCGCCTCAATCGATTTTTGGGGATGTAATTAGCTCTTCTGAAATCAGAAAATTCATCAAATCTGGTGTTGTAGATATGGCTGAGTCAATGCTGGGTAGAAAGTTCTCAGTAAGAGGAACTGTTATTAAAGGTCGTCAAATTGGTAAGTCATTAGGTTTCCCTACTGCTAACCTGATTTATCCGTTAGAAATTGTTGAACCTCCGTTTGGGGTTTACGATGTGGATGTTGAGTTAGAAGACGGTAGTGTTTACCGTGGACTTGCTAATTTTGGGGTATCACCTACGGTTTCTAATGACGATATTCCAATGTTGGAAGTTTATTTACTTGATTTTGAGGGTGATTTATACGATAGAGAACTAAAAGTAAGTTTCACTAGAATGATAAGACCTGAAATTAAGTTTGATAGCTTAGATGCATTGAAAATGCAAATTGGATTTGATTTGCAATCACTTTATTAGACTTTCAAAAAATTTTCAATTAAAAAAGAGGCCCTTTTGAGCCTCTTTTTATTTGCAAATTTTGGATTATATTTCAATGTGTTCGCCTAGAATATCCATTTCTTCAGCTGAAGCATATGCTGAGTGGCAACCGCAGTCAACATAGATAACTTCACCAGTTGTACCTGAAGATAGGTCAGAAGCTAAGTATAAACCAGCTTTACCAACATCTTCCAATGAAACGTTTCTTCCTAAAGGTGCTCTTGCAACTGCAGCTTTAAGCATTTTAGAAAAGCCGCTAATACCCATTGAAGCCAATGTTTTAACAGGACCTGCTGAAATACAGTTTACTCTGATACCTTTTTTACCAAGGTCAACAGCTAAGAATCTCATAGCTGATTCTAATGCGGCTTTAGCAACACCCATTACGTTGTAACTTGGAACAGATAGGATTGAACCTAAGTATGTCAAAGCGAAAATTGAACTACCTTCGTTCATTAAAGGTTCTGCGTGGCGACAAATTGTTACAAGTGAGTATGCACTTACGCCAAGAGCTGTATCCCAACCATCTTTAGATGTTTCAACAAATCTGCCCATTAAATCTTCTTTTTTAGCAAAAGCAACAGCGTGAACAACGAAATCTAATTTTCCATAAACTTTTTCGCATTCATCAAATACTGCTTTAACCTCATCTTCATTAGTTACATCACAACTCATGATAATTTTAGCGTTCATACCTTCTGCGATTGGTCTAACACGTTTTTCCATAGCTTCGCCTGCGTATGTGAAAGCAATGTCAGCTCCTGCATCGTGTAATTGTTTTGCAATAGCATAAGCAATCCCGTGAGTGTTAGAAACACCAAAGATTACCCCTTTTTTACCTTTCATTAGTTCCATAATAAAGTCTCCCTAATTTCTGTAATCTACCCTCCGATTTTATCAAAAACATATTTTCATATCAACTTTATTTGTTTCCGAAATTAAATGTAAACAATTGTAAACAATTGATTAAGTCGTGAAATTGGGCATTTTCAAAATTTTTTATATATGTAAGAGAGATTTTTGGAGAGCTTTAAGAGTGAGCATTAACGGCGTAAATCAAAATTTAGATATTCAAAAGCTAATGCAGGCTATGAAAAATGGCCAAATCAATAAAGCTGGCTTGTCTAAAAAAGTGCCTATTCATATGACAATGAATGGCTCTGTATTCAATATGCCTGGTGTAAAATCACCTGCGGCTTCAAATGTTCAAGGTAATATTCAAGCTCAAACTACTCAAAATGTTGTTGCAGCTAATACTGCTAAGTCAGTTTCAAATGTTTCTTCAACATCTTCAACTTCTTCTTCTCAAAGAGCTCAAGGTGCTCAAGGTCAACAAGATAACAAAGATATTGACTTGAGCCAATACGATTTTGATAACTTAACATCAGTAGGTGATGGTGATTTAAAACTTATTAAAAACGAATTAACTGAGTTAAAAAACTCAGATATTCCACGTTTCTTAGAAAATAGCGTTAAATCAAAACTAGACAAAGTTAACAATGAAATGCAAAAAAGAGCAGAAGGCAAATCTGGTCATAACCAAGACGTTTCTGCTTCTGATGGCGAAGCTGCTGCAAAAGAAGCAGATGGTAGTGCAAAAGATTCAAAAGCTGCAACAGCTGAATCTGAACGTGGTACAGATGAAATGAATAAATCTCAACAAGAAATGAAATCTTTAGACAAAAAGATGAAAAATGATGAGAAAAATTTCAAAAAACAAATGAAAGCTGGCGAAAAATTAGTTGAAGCTCAACAAAAACAAATAGCTAAAGAAGCTGCAAACCTTGAGCAAAAAATGACTCAAATGGAAGAATTTAATGCTCAAATCGAAACTCAAAATGCTATTTTAAATTCTGAAACAGCTTCTGAAAGTGAAATGTCAGCTGCACAATCAACAATTACTTCATTCTCAGCTAAGGCTACTTCATTACAAAGTGATATGGGTACTAGCCAAGTTAAATTGAAAAAATTACAAACTTCTACAAATAAAACTATCAGAACATTATCAAGAACTTCAAAAGCATACCAAAGAACTGCAACAGCAAACACAAAAGCAATTCAACAAGAAGAATCAACTTCAGATAAAATTTTAAAAGTTGCTGAAAAAGCTGACCAAATCGCAGGTTATACAACAATGGCAGGTCAAGGTACTCAATATCTTGGTAAAGGTTTAATGATTTTAGGTCAAGCTTTAGCATCTAACCCATTCACCGCAGCAGCTGGTGCAACAATGATTACAGTTGGTGCTACAACTGAAAAAGTTGGTCTTACAGTTGAAACAGTTGGTAACTATGGTAAATGTGCAGCAAACATTACAAAAACTGCAGTATATGCTGCTAAAGGTGATATCAAAGGTGCTTTAATGTCAGCAGGTGCAGCTGTTATGTCAGGTGTTTCAGCAGCTAAAGGTACAAAAGAAATGGCTCAAGGCTTCAAGAGCATCAACGAAAAAGCTGCTCAAGTTTCACAAAAAGCAGCTGAAAAAGCTCAAGTTAAAGCAGCTGAAATCTCTACAAAAGCTACTGAAGAAGCTTCAGCAAAAGCTACAGATGCAGCAGGTAAAGCAGCTGAGCAAGGTACAGATGCAGCTGGTAAAGCCGCTGAAAAGGGTACAGATGCTGCAGGTCAAGCTGCTGAAAAAGGTACTGACGCTGCTGGTAAAGCTGCAGAACAAGGTACTGACGCTGCTGGTAAAGCTGCTGATGGTGCTTCTGAACAAGCAACTAAAGTTAAACTTGATGCTAAAACTCAAGCTAAAGTTGATAAGTTAAAAAATGCATCTAAAAAATTAGAAGCAAATGCTGAAAAATTCCAAGGCAAAGTTGATCAATCTAATATTAAGATTGCAAATAAAGAGTTAACTAAAACAAATAATAAATTAGCAAAAGAACAAGAGCAATTAAAGAAAGTTTCTGGAGATAAAGAATCTCAAGTTTACAAAAATCAGGAAGCTAAAGTTGCAGATTTACAAGCTAAATCAGAAGCTATTAACACAGATATTAAGAATGCTAAATTGGTTGGCGAAGTAAAAACAGCTCAAGGTAAACTTGACGAACTTAAAGCTCTTGGTGAAAAAGCTACTGAAGCTGACAAAGCTGAAATTGCTAGATTAGAAGGCTTTATTTCTGAAAATTCTAGTAAAGCAACTTTTGATGGTGTAGTAAAAATTGCAGATGGTGTTGATGCTAGATTTGCAGATAAGTTAACTAAAGCTGGTTCAGCTGTTAATCAGTTCACTACATTAGCTCAAATGATGCCAACTAAAGCTGCTAGACCTGCAGTTGGTGCTCGTCCTAGAGCTCACGTAATGGTTGCTAGAGCTCAAAGAAGAGGTTTAAGATAGTAAATAAAAATTGTAATTCATAAGTTGTTGTTCTCGAAAATGCCTCAGTTAATTCTGAGGTTTTTCTTATGTTAAGGTTTGTAAATCTTTATAAATCCTTTGAAATTAGGGCTTTTTGAAATTTTTTATATATATGAGAGAGAATATCGGAGAGCTACACGCAGATGAGCAGTCTTAGTAATGTAAATCAAAAACTAGGCGTTCAGAACCTTCTCAAGTCTATGAAAAATGGACAAGCTCAGAAGGCTGGATTATCATCAAAAGTTCCGTCACATATGACTGAGAACGGCTCAGTTTTTGCTGCAAATAATAGTACTGCAAATGTAAATCCTACTCCTGCGGTTGGTGGCAAAACTCCGACTTCTAAATCTCAAATGGATGAATCTATTTTTAATGCTGGTGCAACATCAAGAGGTGCTGCATCTGCTTCCGTATATTCTACTTCTCAATCTACCGGTTCATCCAATGTAGGGGCAACTTCTTCCGTACAAAATTCAAATGGTACGGCTTCGACATCTCAATCTCAGGGCAAAAAGTATGAGGGTGATCTTGATTTAAGTCAATATGATTTTGACAACCTCACAGGAGTTCCTGACGGTGATTTGAAAGCGTTGAAAGATGAGTTAACTGAGTTGAAAGACTCAGATATTCCACGTTTCTTAGAAAATAGTGTTAACCAAAAACTAAGAAAAGTTAATTCTGAACTGCAAAAACGTATTTCAGGTTCAAATACAGAAAACGAAAATGCTCAGCAAGCATCAAGTTCAGATAAAAAGCAAGATGTAAGTACTTCTGATGGAGCCTCTGCAACTTCAGGTGCAAATGAGGGCACTGATAATACTAAAGTTGTTACTAAACAATCTGAAGAAAACACAAGCAAAATGGAAAGTGCTCAAAAAGATGCTCAGGCTTTAGATAAAAAAATTCAAAAAGATGATGCTAAGTTTAAAAAACAAGTAAAAGCTGATGAAAAAGCTATTCAAAAAGAACAAAAGCAAATTGAAAAAGAAACTGAAAAAGTTAATCAAATTGCAAGTAAATTAGAAGCTGAAAATGCTAAAATTGAAGAGCAAAATGTTAAGATGGAATCAGACTCTATTTCTGAACAGGAACAAGATGATTCGATTGCATTGATGGGTGAATCTAATACAAAAATGCAACAATTACAGTCTGATTTAGGTAAGAGTCGTTCTAAGATTTCTAAATTGACTGTTTCATCTAATAAACGTGTTAGAGCTTTATCTAGAAGTGCGAAAAACCATAAAGCAGTTTCTGTAAGACAACAAAAACAAATGAAGCAAGAATTATCAACTGCTGATAAAGTGTTAAAAACTGCTCAAACAGCTGAACAAATTTCAAATTATACAATTATGGCAGGTGATATGGCTAAAAGTGTTGGTGGTATCATGATAGAAGTCGGTACACCATTGGTACCAAACCCTGTGACTGCAGCTTTGGGTTCAGCATTATGTACAGGTGGCGGAATAGCTATTGATACAGGTGTTGTCGCATCGAAGGTCGGTAGAATCGGTGTAGCAGTTTCTGCAGGTACTCAAGCTGCAACACACGCAGCTCAAGGTAATATGAAAGGTGCTTTAACTTCAGGTTTAAGAGCAGCTACTGCGGCAGCATCTGCAGCTGGTGCATCTAATGGTTTGCAAAAAGGGCTTCAAGGAACGTCTAAACTTGCTAATGCAGCATTTAAAAATGCTGAAAGTGTAAAAACAACTGAAGCTAATACAACTAAGAAAACAGTTAAAACTCCATTTGCAAAAGCACAAAGACGTGGTAATGCATAACAAAAAAGCCTCAGATAGTGAGGCTTTTTTATTAGTTGTTTATTCTTGTTGCAATCATATTGTTATCTGCTTCAAGTAGTACGTTTAGATATAACAATTGGTTTGCAATATTTTCATTTAAGTTTATAAATTCTGCTCCTGCACGATTTGTGGTTGCTGAAACAATTTTAACATCTGCATTTATATCCAAATCCTTGTAAGCAATATGTACAGGTAAAATGTCACCAACTTTAACTGAATTGTTGTGTTTTACGGCAATTCCGCCACGTGAAATGTCTATAAGCTGATTGATATTTTCTGATTGTTCCATAAGTACAGGATGTGAGATTTCATTGATGTTAAATCTCATATATTGACGTTTATCAATTGTTTGGATTGCGTTATCTAATTCTTTTCTTTGAATATAAGCAATACTTCCATCTGCACTAACACTTGGTTGCTCAGGTTCTGGCTCAGGAGTAGGTTCTGGTGTTGGCTCAGGAGTAGGCTCAGGAGTAGGCTCAGGAGTAGGATCAGGAGTAGGATCTGGTGTCGGTTCCGGCGTTGGTTCAGGTGTCGGCTCAGGAGTAGGTTCAGGTGTCGGATCCGGAGTTGGATCAGGGGTTGGGTCTGGTGTTGGGTCAGGTTCTTCATCTGGCATTTCTAATGGAGTATCATCAGCGATGTTGTCATCGTCATCCACATTAGAATCTTCACCGTCGAACTTACCGTCACCATCACCCTCTGGGTAATAGTAGTTTCTTTCGTGTTCATCACGACCGATACCTTCAACATCATCAGGTCTAACAGCGTGTCCTGTAGGAATTTCAGAAGCACCTTTAACTTTGTTAGTAGATGGGTCTAATTCTTTAGAGAAACCATCTTTATTAAAGTGAGCTGCAATACCGTTAGCGTAGATGTTATCAGCAGTGATGTCTAATGTACCGTTATCTAAAACTGCGTTTTTAACAGTTACAGAAGAATCAGCGTAAGCATAGTATCCATCAACCATAACTCCGTCAGGTCTAGTGAATTTGTTAATGTCTAGTGCCTTAAGAGTAACGTTGTTAGGCAGAACTTCAGCTTTGTGATCATCTTTATCGTAACCTTTGTCGAACGCATAACCATCGTGTCTTTCACCGAAGTAATCAGCAGGAACAACAGATGGGTCTTCGATATGACCAAGGTTATCGATAGTTAAGTTAGTACCACGTGTAATAACTTGGATATCACCTTCAGCGGTAATGTTTTTGATGTGAGTGTTACCACCAAATTCGATGTCGATATCACCTTCACGTGCGATAATGTTGCACGCTTCGTTTTTAACGTTCTTTTCATCATCAAGAGCTTTTAAGTAGATGCTTTCGTTAGCAAGAGCATCCATAGAACCGCCCATTTGATTGAATGTGATTTTATTATCTTTTTGACCGATGTTACCATTAGCGATTAAAGAAATTGAAGTACCTTCAATATTAGCTTTAGTTTTGTCAGTAGAAGCGTTAATCATATTGTAACGAGGACCGTTGTTGTTGTAACCAAAATCATCGTCAACAGTTAAGATAACTCTACCGTCAGCTTTGATAGCATCGATGTTCATATCAGAATCGATAGCTGCATAGTTGATAACTAAATCTTCAGGTTTCATAGGGTCAGTGTTAGTTGTAGTGGCATTCACTTTGCCTTTGATGTTACCGTTAATAGATTTAGTAAAATCACGAGAACCGTCAGCTTTAGGACCAACGCCAGTGCAACCAGAACCTTGGCAAGCACCTTGTTGAACAGGTAAACCGATAGTACCGTCAGTAACGTTCATATTTAAGTTACCAGCAGCGTTAAGTAATGTTTTTTCAACACCGTAGTTAAGGATGTTACCGTCAACTACAACAATATTGATGTCCTTACTTGCAGTAACGTAATTATTATTATCTGTGTTATCACCGATTACAACGTTAGAGTTTTTGTTGTCAATATTAACATTGCTTTGAGCGTTAACTAAACCCTTAACGTTTACGCCACCAGTTGCAGTGTTATTGATTGAAACGTTGTTGTTACTTTTAAATGTTCCTATTGAATGTAGGTTAACTCCATTTTCTCCTGTGTTTGTAACGATGATATCATCACTTGAATTAACTGTTCCTGAAACGTTAATACCATTAGTTCCTTCGTTTGTGATTAAGGTTTTTCCGTTATCGTTATTTGTGTGTCCTGAAATAAGAATCCCGTCTGTTCCGTAATTGTGGATAGAGGTGTTACCTTTGCCAAAATTACGTGTTGTGCCGATAATTTCAGTTCCGATACCTGATGTGATTGTAATATTCCCATCTGTGGTATTTAAGTTATTTGCAGAGTGGATGTTGCTTGTATTCACAATTGCGTTAAATAAATTATCTGCTTGATTATGAGATGTAACTAATGTGTTATTTCCAGTTCCTGCTAACATACTGCCAGCTTTGCTGATGATAATGTTCCCTGAACTTATATCAATATTATTTGTTGTAATAACTTTTCCGTCTATTCTTACTGTGGCATTGCTGTTTGTATCATAAAGACCTGGAATATTTGCGTTAGGGTTTGCTTTGTAGAAATTATAACTATCTTGTGTCGGGGTTGTAATAGAAAGTGAACCTACGTTAATTACGCCACTTGCACCGACAATCATACCGTTAGGTGAGATGAAAACTGCTTTCCCATTATAAAAAGCACCATCTCTCATACTGTTTACCAATCCATCAACGCTGATTTGATTATCTACTAAGTTGATGAATGTTGAAACATCTGTTACGCCATATTTAAAGATTAGGTTTGCAACATCATTTTTATCAAGTGTGAAATCCTTGTATTTTCTATAACCAATATCAGTGCCATTAATTAGTGCACTTGGGTTAATATTAAATACACCGTTTACCCCGTTTACGCCTGTGATTTCGCTTGCATATGTCGTAAGATTACCGATTAATGTTGATGTTAGTAAAATTGCAACAAGTTTAGCCTTTTTGCTGATTTTCATTCCCTAATCCTTTCAAGTCTTTTATGTTTATTTTATCTGCTAAAGATAAAAATATAAGAGTTTGTAACGATAGTTTATACATGCCAGTATCTTGTATATTAAAACGTATAAATAAATTATTTGCTATTTACATAAAAAAGACCTACCATTTCTGATAGGTCTTTGTATTATATTTCGGCTATGCCTTATTCGTTGAATGAAATTTGGCTTGCGTCTTCTAATAAGATGTTTAAGTATAATAGCTTATTAGCTGTTGCTTGGTCTAAGTTAACGAACATTGCACCTGCTCTGTCTGTTGATGAAGTTACGACTTTAACTTCTGCGTTGATGTCTAAATCACCATATGTCAAGTGTACTGGGATTACGTCACCAACTTGTAGTGCATTGTCGTGTCTTACTGCGATACCGCCTCTTGAGATATCTATCAAGCCGTCAACACCATTGTTTGTATTTTCTAACATTACTGGTCTAGCACTGTCTGATACGTTGAATCTCATATATTGACGTTTATCAACTGAATCTACATTTTCATCAATTATTTTACGTTGAATGTATGTATCGCTGCCATCAGCGTCAACCAATTCTTGTTCTGGCTCTGGCTCAGGTTCTGGCTCTGGCTCAGGTTCAGGTTCAGGTTCAGGCTCTGGTTCAGGCTCAGGTTCTGGCTCTGGTTCTGGTTCTGGTTCTGGTTCTGGTTCTGGTTCTGGTTCTGGTTCTGGTTCTGGTTCTGGTTCAGGTTCAGGCTCTGGCTCTGGCTCTGGCTCTGGCTCAGGTTCTGGCTCAGGCTCAGGTTCTGGCTCTTTATCAGGAATTTCTAATGGTGTATCATCTGCGATATTATCATCATCATCAACATTAGATTCTTCGCCGTTGAATTTGCCATCACCATCACCTTCAGGATAGTAGTAGTTACGTTCTGTTTCACCACGTCCTGTGTCAGTAACATCGTCTGGTCTTACTGCATGTCCTGTAGGAATTTCAGATGCACCTTTTACTTTATTTGTTGAGTCATCAGCAACTTTTGAGAATCCTTCTTGGTTGAAGTGTGCTGCAACACCATTTGCAAAGATGTTATCTGCTGTGATATCCATTGTTCCGTTATCAAGAACTGCATTATCAACTCTAACTGTTGAATCTGCATATGCTTCATAACCGCCTTCTAAGACTTCTTGTGTTGGTCTTATGTTGTGGTTAATATCCAATGCTTTTAATTCAACGTGGTTAGGTAATACTTCTGATTTGTGATCAACTTGATCATAACCTTTATCAAATGCGTAACCATCGTGTCTTTCTCCAAAGTAGTCAGCTGGAGTAACTGATGGGTCTTCGATATGACCAATGTTTTTGATATTTAAGTTTTTACCACGTGTAACAACTTTCATGTCGCCTTCTGCAGTGATATTTTCGATTGTTGTGTTTCCTGCGAATTCAATATCAACGTTGCCTTCTCTTGCGATAATTGTGCACGCTTTATTTGTTGTAACTTCTTTATCTCTGCCGTAATCAGCATCGTTGAAGCTGTTTTCTTTTAAGTGGATATTTTCATTAGCTAAAGCATCCATACTGTGTCCTTCAGCTGCACCTGTTTGGATAAATGTTACAGCGTTATCAGCTGAACCGATGCTTCCGTTAGCGATTAGGGAAATGCCCCATCCTTCAATGTTTGTATTAGAATTATCAGTTCTTGCATTTACCATATTGTAACGTGGACCGTTGTTATTGTTTCCAAAGTCATCGTCAACAGTTAAGATAACTCTACCGTCAGCTTTGATTGCGTCAATATTCATATCAGAGTCAATAGCTGCATAGTTGATTACTAAATCATCAGGTTTTGTAGCTGCTTTTGTGTTTCTTGTTGTAGCGTTTACTTTACCTTTGATGTTTGCGTTAACAGATTTTGTGAAATCTCTAGCACCATCAGCTTTTGGTCCGATACCTGTACAACCTGAACCTTGGCAAGCTGTTTGTTGTACGCCTAAACCGATTGTGCCGTCTGTAACGTCCATATTTAAGTTACCAGTAGCGTTAAGTAATGTTTTTTCAACACCGTAGTTAAGAATATTGCCGTCAACTACAACGATATTGATGTCATTACCTGCAGTAACGTAATTGTTATTTTCTGTGTTATCACCGATTACAACGTTACCAGTGTTGCTGTTGATGTTTACGTTTTTCTTAGCGTTTACTAAGCCTTTAACGTTTACACCACCTTTAGCAGTGTTTTTAACTGTGATGTTGTTATCACCGTTAACTCTACCGCTTGAAGCAATGTTTACACCTTGTTCACCTGAGTTAGTAGCTGTGATATCACCGTCTGAAGTTACAGTGCCGTCAATATTTAAGCCTGCAGCTCCAGTGTTTGTCATATCTAAAGTACCACCGTTAGTGATTGTTCCGTGAACATTCAAACCATTTGCACCGTTGTTTGTGATTGTTGTATTTGCAGTATTTGAAACCTTACCAGTATTGTTGATATCTAACGCTCCGTTTTCGTTTAGAAGTGCCAAAGTACCTTCTTTGTTAGTAATAGTTCCGTTTACTGTAAAATTATCACCATTATTGTATAATGTTGCGTTACCTGTATTATCTACAGTTCCGTTAACAACCAAGTTTCCTGCATTGTTTGAAATTGTAGCAGTGCCGACGTTTGTAACTGTACCGTCGATATTTAATCCGCCGTCACCGTTGTTAATCATTTCTAAACCTTCGGTTTCAATGATACCGATATCTGCTAGGTTAAGACCTCCATCACCTTCGTTTAGAATTGTGATTGAACCGTCAGCGTTAACAACTTTACCTGTAATATTTAAAGCATCACCGTTATTAGTAATGTTTGCATTACCTTTATTGGTTACAGTACCGTCAATTTGGAAATTACCTTTGTTGTTGGTCATTGTCAAACCGTTAGTGTCAACTTTACCTGTTGTGCTAACAGTTAATTCTTTACCATTGTTTGTGATATCAGTTTTAGTGCCAGTGTTAGCTACTGTGCCATTGATATCAAGAGCACCTGTACCATTATTAGTGATAGTTAAATCGCCAGCGTTTGTAACATTACCGTTAATGTTTAAGTCTGCACCTTTGTTTAGAATAACTGTTTCATCGTTATTGCTAACAACACCAGTGGTTGTTATATCTAAATTACCATTATTGTTTGTGATATCAAGTTTTCCATTTTGGTTTTGAACTTCACCTGAAATAACAAGATTTGTTCCGTTATTTACGATGTTTGCATTACCTGTGTTATTAACAGTGCCTACGATATTTAATTCGCCAGCGTTGTTTTCAATGTATGCTTCACCAATATTTGTAACATCACCATCAATGTTTAATCCGCCAATGCCGTTGTTAATCATATCAAGGCCATCAGCGTCGATGTTTCCTGCCGCAGTTACATTGAAGCCACCTGCACCGTTATTTACCATTTCTAAATTACCAGCGTTGTTTGTAATATTACCTGATACATTTAGAATTGTACCATCGTTTAGAACTGTTGCATCACCAGTGTTTGTGAATGTTCCTCCGATATTCATACCACCAGCTTTGTTTGTTAAATCAGCTGTTCCGTTGTTAACGGCAGTACCATTCATAGTGAAACCACCTGCACCAGTGTTTAACATAGTTAAACCATTAGAATTGATATTTCCTGTGTTAACTACATTCAAACCGCCAGCTCCGTGGTTTGTAATATTTGTTTGACCTGCATTGTTTAGAGTTCCTGAAATTTCCATTGCTCCAATTGCAGCGTTTCTTGCAATTGCAGTTTCAGTATCCGCTGTAATGCCGTTTAGAACATTCATTGTACCTTCGTGATTTACAGTACCTGCAATAGTCATACCTTTATCACCAGTATTGCTGATATCAAGTTGACCTTTTGTTTGAATATTTGCATCTTCACCAATTATTAATTGTGTATCAAATGAAGAGGTATATGTTTCTCCTGTTGATGAGCTATATTCATGTGCTGAAACAGGAGGTGCGTTGGATATAATTGTTGTACCATCGTTGATAATTGTTCCGCTAATGTTTGTATCACCAACGTTGTTTTGAATTTTTACGTAGCCTCTGTTATTTGCAATAGTACCAGTTACGTTAATACCATTTTTACCAGTGTTTTGTAAAATGATATTAGGAGCTGTTGCTGTACCTTCTGTTGTGTTGTAGTTTACTAAGTTGCCAGCAACGTTAATTCCACCGTTTTCGTTATATCCAGTTCTAATTTCAATTACACCATTATTGCTAGCGAATTGACTACCTGTTGTTAAATTATCTGTATTTACTAAAGTGTTGAAAAGATTATTAGCTTGAGTTTGAGAATTGATTACGGACATTTGTCCTGCGTTTACACCTGCGACAATGCCACCAGTATTACCGATAGCTACATCACCAGCTTTGATGTTTACATCTCCTGCAGAGATTACTTTACCATCAATTCTGATAGTGCCACCACCAGCATAATTTGTTACGCTTGCCATATCAGTTGCTGTACCAGTATCAATTTTATTTGCAAGGCTATTGTAACCACCTTGGCTAGGTGTGTATATGCCTAAAGAACCAACGTTAAGTACGCCTGAAGCACCAACAACCATACCGTTTGGTGAAACAAAGATTGCTTTACCAGCGTGGAAGTTACCACCTTTTACAGTGTTAACAATACCGTTGATGTTAATTTGGTTATCAACCAAGTTAACAAAACTTGAAATATCTGTATAATTCAAGTTTGCAATATCGCCTTGGTCTAGGTTGAATTTCTCATAGTGTCTAAAGCCCATATCACCGCTTACGTGTGTCGGATCAATGTTAAAAATGTTGCCATTGGCTGTTACACCAGAAATTTCGCTGGCCATTACACTAAGTGTCATTGTTTGTTGAACAATGAACATCCCTGTCAAAATTGAGGCAATAACTCGTCTTTGACTCTTTCTACGTCTTCTCATCGTCAATCCTTTCATATTTATATTCTCTTTATAATCTTTCACTTTTTAGGCCTCTTTTGCTCTATCTGCACACATTCTCTCTGTTTTTGAATATTGCATGACATACGTGTACTATATGTATTAATAAACGGATTTTTCTGGGGTGATATTGAGTGAATTGATACAAAAATTTATAAATATTTACAAAACTTTACTAAAATAAAAGGTAGATTAGTTGCCTAATCTACCTTTGTATTTATATATTCTTTTGATAAGAATTTATTTTTGAGGGAAGCTGTTTGTGTCTTCCAGAATCATATTCAAGTATAGCAATTGGTTTGCTGTAGCTTGGTCTAGGTTCACAAACATTGCACCTGCTCTGTTTTCTGTTGCTGATACAACTTTTACATCAGCCTTGATATCAAGAGCACCGTATGCGATGTGTACAGGAATTACGTCACCAACTTTTAGGTTGTCGTTGTGGCGTACTGAAATTCCGCCTCTTGATACGTCTAATAGACCTTCGATACCGTTTGCCCTTTCGATAGCTACAGGGTTGTGGTTGTCAGCAACTTGATATCTCATATATTGACGTTTGTCGATAGAATCTACGTTTTCGTCAATGATTTTTCTTTGGATGTAAGTGCTGCTGCCGTCTTCATCAGCTAAATCATCGTCAGTATCAGTGTCAGTATCTGTGTCAGTATCAGTGTCAGTATCTGTGTCAGTATCAGTGTCAGTATCTGTGTCAGTATCAGTGTCAGTATCTGTGTCAGTATCAGTGTCAGTATCTGTGTCAGTATCAGTATCAGTGTCAGTATCTGTATCTGTATCTGTATCTGTATCTGTATCTGTATCAGTGTCTGTGTCAGTATCTGTATCTGTATCTGTATCTGTATCAGTGTCTGTGTCTGTGTCAGTATCTGTATCAGTGTCTGTGTCTGTGTCAGTATCTGTGTCAGTATCTGTATCTGTATCTGTATCTGTATCTGTATCAGTATCAGTATCTGTGTCAGTGTCAGTGTCAGTATCAGTGTCTGTGTCTGTGTCTGTGTCTGTGTCTGTGTCTGTGTCTGTGTCTGTGTCAGTATCAGTATCTGTATCTGAGTC
>JAZSDA010000087.1:0-32618 GCA_045530955.1 Candidatus Gastranaerophilaceae bacterium | reverse complement strand
AAACGGGCATTGGCGTGCAGGGGTTTGGCGGAAGCACGACCGCGCTTTCTGTCAAGGTTTTGGCGTATCCTACGCACATCGCAGGCCTGCCTTGCGCAGTAAACATAAACTGCCATGTAACGCGTCACAAAACGATTGTTTTATAAAAATGTCGTTATGTAAACCAAAGTTATTAACAGTTTTGTCTGTTAAGAACTAAAAAACAACTTTTTCGAGAAAAAAATCCCATACCTGACGGAAAAAAGTATTACAAATATGTGAATAACCCTGTTAATACTGTGAACAACTGTGCGCAAAAAACAGGGGAAATGTTATTATGTAAACCAATGGAAAAATCCGGAGAAAAAACTTTTGCGAACCACTTGAATTTTGTGCCAAAAAAAGATATAATAGAATAGATAAGTTGTAATAAATAATCTATAATAAAATCCGGAGGGATTAAAATTATGATAGAACTAAACTACGAATTAACCGATAAAGATTTAGACAACTTCAACTTAGAATCACTAACAATAAAAAGCGTATTCCTAACTATTCACAAAATAAACTTGATATTGTTTGGTATCGGTTCATTTGTATGGAGCTTACAGAGGCTTATATGTGGATCCTTTATTATTAGTTTTATAGTGGCAATTTTATGCTCTATAGTTTTAACGATACTATTACATATTATCATCGCCAGATATGCAATGAAACAAAAGTTAAAAGGAATAGATAGAAACTCTAAAGCCGTTATTAACGATAACGATATAACAAGTGAAAATTCAATAGGTAAAGTAACTTACAATTGGACTGCTGTAAAAGGGATTTACAACAAAAAACATAATATCCTTATCTTTCTTGGACCAGTACAGGCAATGATCATACCTAAAAGAATCTTCAACTCAAAAGAAGAACTTGATGAATTTTGGACATATATTCAAGGGTGTCACAACAATTCAAGATAGAAAGTTATTTAATATCATAAGAAAATTTTATAAAAGTAGGGGGTAGGTTTCCACCCCCTTTTTTATTGAAAAATTTATTTTTACATAATAAATCTTATCGGTATAGGCAATAAAGAGGCGACCTTGATGGTCGCTTTTAAAATTTTCCTATCCTTTTTCCTTACTTTTTAATTCTTTTCTCTTATTTCCTATTGATTATCCAACAACTTTTGATACGAAGTTTACAACTTCAAAGAACGAATCTTTTACAAATTCTTTTGCCAATGTACTTACCGGTCTGTTTTCAATACAATCAAACACAAAGTAAATTGGGTCTTGAGAATTGTTAAATCTCATTCTTCTATCTTTATTTTCTAAATATTTAAAGTCTTCAATAGATTTTCTTCTTGAAGCTCTTCTAGTCATTGTTCCAAATGCTTGTTGTGATGTAGCTAACATAATTTTCTCTCTCTTTTTATCTCTCTTATATATATAAAGTATATAAACCTCAAAAAATTGCCTTTTTTGAAATGTAAATATTAAGAACTGTTAACATTATTTTGAAAGACTTATATAATCATTGTTTTGGCATAAATTACGACCGATAGCTTTTTCTAATTCTGCCTTTGCCATATTGTATTCATAAACTGACGAATAATAAGTCAACTGAGCGTTTTCGTAGGTAATTTCAGCATCTTTAACTTCTGATGGTGAACCTACACCAACTCCATACATCCTAAACGATAAATTAAAGTTTTCGCTAGCTTGTTTTTCTTGTAGTTGTGCAACAGGTAGTTGGTTTTTCTTTTCTATTAACTTTAAATAGGCTTTTTGCAGTTCTAAATAGATATTATTTTGAGTGTTTTTGGCATTTGCAAGCTCTTTATCATACAGATATTTTGCCTCTCTTATTTCATTTCTTACAAGCATCATATTCACAGCAGGAAAGGTTAAATATCCACCAATATTAAAACCGTAATTAGAATTCCAAGTTCTGCCCCCTTTTTGGTATTGTCCCTCAAGTGAAATTGTCGGGAAATAAGACTTTTTAGCAAGTTTTACGGTCTGATTCATCTGCTCAACCTTTATTTCTGCCTGTTTAAGCTCAGGTCTTGAGTCTTTTGCGTATTTAATCATATCTTCAAACGACAAATCTAAAGGTTTATATTCAAGCCTTTCTGATATAACATAATTTTTCAAATATGGTAACCCCATTGCATAATTCAAATTTGCAATTGCAATATTTACAGAATTTTCTGCCTGAATTAGCTTCAATTTTGCATTACTTAAGTTAGTTTCAGCAATAGTTACATCAACTTTTGGGCTTCTACCCGTTCTATAATAGGCTTTAGCCTGCTTATAAAATCTTGAAAATTTATCGACTGAATCTTGAGCGACTTTCTTATTTTCATATGCATACAAAACAGTAAAATATGAGGATTTTGTCTGAAAAATTACATCATTAACAGTGGCTTCAAACTCTTTTTTGAAATTTTCATAATCTAATCT
This sequence comes from Candidatus Gastranaerophilaceae bacterium, assembly GCA_045530955.1. Classification (GTDB taxonomy): domain Bacteria; phylum Cyanobacteriota; class Vampirovibrionia; order Gastranaerophilales; family Gastranaerophilaceae; genus Zag111. The sequence goes on along the minus strand of JAZSDA010000087.1, from coordinate 30,183 downwards.
TCTAATGGTTGCCTGATTTTGAGTTACACCAAAGTCGTATAGCATTTGCTGCAATGAAATCTGACCAAGCAAATAATAATTAAACTCTAAGTTACGACCCAATGCATCAGACAATTGAAGTTGACGTAACCTTGTGTAACCTGTTTGCCAAGATAACGTTGGGAAATAATTCGCCCAAACTTGTTTAATTCGGGCATCTGATGCCAAAACGTCATTAAATGCACTACTTATCCTTGGGTTATTACCAAGAGCTAAATATATGCAAGAATTTAGGTCCAAATTAACATTCTTATCAACAGAACCTGAAATAACAACTTGAGAATTTGTATCCGTATTAGGCAAAACATCACTACTTTGCGGGTATTCAACCTCATCAATAATATTCCCATTACCGCTTGCAATTGATAATGGGGTGCACAAAAACATAATAAACGCCACAAGCAGGCAAAATATGCTTTTATTCAAGTGTAAATCTCCAAATTAGCTCTAAACAAGCTCAGATTTAATATATGTAATAATTTTTGCTAATGCGTTTGCTCTATGAGAAATTGTATTTTTTAAATCCTCTGACATTTCTGCCATTGTTACACCATAGCCATCAACCAAGAATATCGGATCATACCCAAATCCATTTGTTCCTGATTGCTCAGTTGCGATTTCCCCGTAACATTCGCCAATTTCTTTATCTAATATATTACCGAACTCATCAACTAAAGTCATAGCACAAACAAATTTTGCCTTTCTATTAGCCACATCGGTAAGATTACCCAAAAGTTTATCAATACGAGCCTGAGGAGTGTCTGCATAGCGTGCAGAATGAATTCCTGGTTCACCATTTAATGCTTCAACACATAACCCTGAATCATCAGCCAAAGCTATACAATTAGATAATAACGCCGCTTCTTTTGCCTTAATAAAAGAATTTTCTTCAAAGGTTGTACCTGTTTCATCAGGATCAAACCCAACAGGTGGAAGAATAAACTCTATTCCTGATCCCTTTGAAATCTCATTAATTTCTTGTAATTTATGAGGATTACCTGTTGCAAAAACTATTTTAATACTGACGTTACTTTCCATATCTTCTCTGCCTTTTCCCAAATTCTTGTATTGATTCTGCTAACAAATCCTTGCCAAACTCAGGCCAAAATTCATTTTTGATAATAATTTCTGAGTAAGCAATTTGCCATAGTAAATAATTTGAAATACGTTGCTCTCCGCCTGTTCTGATTAAAACATCCGGATCAGGAACACCTGCAGTGTATAAGTGTTTTGAAATTACATCAGGGGTAACATCTTCAGCCTTAATTCCAGATGCTACAACCTTTTTAACTGCATTTGTTAATTCATCTCTTGCCCCATAATTTAGTGCAATTTGAAGAACTACACCTGTGTTATTTTTTGTTGTTTGAACTGCATTTTCCAAAATCTTTTGTAATTTATCAGAAAATCTTGATAAATCACCGATAAATCTAATTTGAACCCCCTCATTATGCATCTCAGCAAGTTCATTAGTTAAAGTTATTGCAACAAGTTCCATCAAATAATCAACTTCATCTTGTTTTCTATTCCAGTTTTCAGTTGAAAAAGCATAAACAGTTAAGTATTTAACGCCAAAATCATTGCAAGCTCTAAGGGTATTTTTTAAGGCTTCAACCCCCTTTTTATGCCCAACCATAGTCGGAAGATTACGTTCTTTTGCCCAACGTCTGTTCCCGTCCATAATTATTGCAATATGCTTTAAATCTGTATCTTTAACTATATTTGATATCTCTTTTTCCATAACTTACCTATACAATAGCACCGTGAGATGCATCTTGAACATTTTTCGCATATTTTGCTAAGTAACCTGATTTGCACTTCAATTCAAACGGTTTTAATTCCGCTTTGCGTTTTGCTAATTCTTCTTCTGAAATCAAAATATTTATTGAACGTGTATTAATATCAATTCTGATTTTATCCCCGTCTTGTATTAGTGCAATAGGGCCACCATTTGCCGCTTCTGGACAAACGTGACCAATACAAATACCTCTTGTACCGCCTGAAAATCTACCATCAGTAATTAAAGCACAAGTAGTTCCTAAACCTTTACCAACTAATAAAGATGTCGGAGCAAGCATTTCCCTCATCCCAGGGCCACCTTTTGGGCCTTCATAACGAATTATTATTATATCACCTGCTTTAATTTTATCTTCTTCTAAAGCTGTCATAGCATCTTCTTCTGAATCAAAAGTTCTAGCAACTCCTTCAAATTCATAACAAGATTCATCAATGCCTGAAATCTTTGTTACACACCCATCTGGAGCCAAGTTACCATACAAGATACCCAAACCAGGTTTTGTAGTAAATGGTTCATTGTATGGGTGAATTAAATCAGTATTAACATAAGCCTCATTTACGATTTCTGTTATTTTATAACCGCAAACTGTTTGCTTATCAACAATTCCGACATTAGCATCTACTAAAGTTTTCATTAATGCTGGAACTCCACCCGCCTTATGAAAATCTGTCATAGTAGGAACTGCTGCAGGATCTAATTTAACTACTTGATGAATTTTATGGCTTAATTCTTCAAAATCTTTTAAAGTTACATCAATTTCACCAGCATTCGCAAGTGCTAGAATATGTAAGAAAGAATTTGTTGAACCACCCATCGCTAAATCAGCCACAATAGCGTTTCTTAAGGTATCTTTATCAATAATATCTAGCGGTTTAATATCATTTTTTACAAGTTCAACAATTTGCATACCACTATCAAAAGCTATTCTGCGTTTTTTAGAAGATACAGCAGCAGATGTTGCACACAGCGGTAAACTCATCCCCATAACTTCAGCCAAACAAGCCATAGTATTTGCCGTGTACATACCTTGGCAAGAACCAGCAGATGGGCAAGACTCTTCTTCAAGTTCTAAAAGCCTTTTCTCATCAATTACGCCACTTCTGTATTTCCCAACTGCTTCAAATGAACCTTTAATCATTGTCAATTTTTCACAACGGCTTTCACCATCCAACATTGGCCCTGCCGTTACGATAATTGTTGGAACATTTATTCTAAGGGCAGCTATAAGCATTCCTGGAGTAATTTTATCGCAATTTGATAAAAGTACTAAGCCATCAAGTTGATGGGCCTCACAGACGCTCTCAACACAGTCTGCAATCAAATCTCTTGAAGGAAGTGAATATCTCATTCCACAATGCCCCATTGAAATCCCATCACATACCGCTGGAACTCCAAAAATAAATGCTTGTCCTCCAGCAGAATGTATTCCTTTTTCAATTTGACGTTCTAATTCTCTCATTCCAATATGACCAGGAACCAAATCCGAAAAAGAACTTGCAATACCAATAAAAGGTCTATCCATTGCCTTTTTACTAACGCCTGTTGCCATTAAAAGACCCCTATGCGGTGTTCTTGCAATCCCTTTTTTGATATTATCACTTCTCATAATTTTCTCCTTAGGTTAATACCTAACCTCAACAATATTAAACTCTTCATCCCATTCAATTTCACCACGTGATTCTATCCCGTGATAATCGTAAGAATTTGAAATATGTTGTTTATTAAATAAATCCTTTTTAGCCAAAACTTTTACAATATCAGGTAAAAGCATTGTACTTCCTGCTAATGTTCCATCTTTTGAAGTCGCTTTAACGCCGTCAAAATAAATTCTTTCACCTGCAAAATCAAATTCCCTAATATTGCTATGTGTACAAGGCAAACAATCAGAAACAAGCAATATTTTATTCATTTGCTTAACCTTAAATAATAGTTTTAAAGCATCATCACAAACGTGAACCCCATCTGCAATAACTTCAGTGAATAAATCATCTTTAATCAAAGCAGAAGCAACAGTTGAAGAATGTTTATGAGTAAAACCATCCATAGCATTAAACGTATGAGTGGCACCGTCACAAAGTGATAAATCTGCACCAGCACAATGTCCAGCTTGTACCTTAACACCTTTTGAACGTAAATAAGTAAGCAACTCACCATCTGCAAGTTCAGGAGCTAATGTAACTATCTTGATAAAATCATCTTCAATTTTTGAAAAGTTTTCACAATTTGGGCTTAAAAACCAATCAGAGTTATGAATACCTTTTTTCGCTGGATTGAGAAAAATACCTTCTAAATGCACCCCGCAAATCTTTGCCATATCAGATGTTTGACGTGATGCCGCATCTTTTATAACTTTTATTTGACGAACAGTATTTTCAACTGTATCAGTTACAATAGTCGGAAATATAAACCCAACACCCTCTTTTAAAATTTTGTGAGATAATTCCAAGACATCATCAACAGATGCGGTATTAAAATCTACCCCATAACAGCCGTGAAAATGTTGTTCTATAAAAAGACGTGTTTTCAATTTGTATTCCTCTAAATTACGCTTCCAGCAAAGATTTTTCTAGCTTGTTCTCTATCGTCAAAGTGAATTGTTTTGTCTTTCAATATTTGATAATCTTCGTGTCCTTTACCTGCAATAACAACAACATCGTTATTATCAGAAATCGATTTCAATAAAGTAATAGCTTCGCCCCTGTCAGGCTCAACCGTAACTCTTTCAGGGTCAACTGACTGAAGTCCTGCAATAATATCTGTGATAATTTGTTGAGGGTCTTCTGAACGTGGGTTATCACTTGTGATAACAATTTTATCAGCTAAACGTTGAGCAATTGCACCCATTTTAGGACGTTTTGTAGCATCTCTATCACCACCACAACCAAATACACAAATCAACTTTCCACCCTCAGGTGTAATCTCTCTAGCCGATTTTAATACGTTTTCTAAACCGTCTGGAGTGTGAGCATAATCAACGATTACAAGAGGTTTTTTATTAACTACTTCAAATCTTCCTGCTACACCATGAACATTTTGTAAAGCTTTTAGAGCAATTTTAATATCGATATTCATCGCAATAGCAGATGTAATTGCTGCTAATACGTTATAAACACTGAACATACCGTTCATGTGTAAATTTACATCATATTCGGCATCTTTTAATACAAGTTTAAACTCCGCACCATTTAATGAGAATTTGATATCTTTTGCCATAACATCAGCACTGTTTTTAACGCCATAAGTATATTTTCTAACATCTTCAGGAACAACTGCTAAAAATTTATCTGCATACTCATCATCTGCGTTAATAACTGCAAAATCATCCTCAGTTAAGCGTTCAAACAATAATGCTTTAGCCTTAAAATAATTTTCCATTGTAATGTGATAATCTAAGTGATCTTGAGTTAGATTAGTCAAAATTGCACCATTATAACGGCAACCGCCAACTCTGTTTTGTTCTAATGAGTGTGAACTAACTTCCATTACAACGTTATCAATTTTTTCAACATCTTTAATCATACGTAATGTTGCTTGCAATTCTGGTGCTTGCGGAGTTGTATGTTTTGCATCACGATACTCACCGTTTGAAGATAATTTATAACCTAATGTACCAATAAGAGCACATTTTTCTTGATTTTCTTCAAAGATTTTTTGAATTAAGTGAGTAACTGTTGTTTTACCATTTGTACCTGTAATACCAATCAAATTCAACCCTAAAGATGGTCTTGAATAGAATCTATCAGCAATATCAGCAATCTTGTGTCTAGTTGAATCAACTTGGACTTGAGGAACTGAAATATTTTCTAACGGACGCTCAACAAGTAAAGCGGCAGCACCATTATCAATAGCCATTTGAGCATATTCGTGTCCGTCAGTATGCTCCCCAACCAAACAGATAAAAATATCACCTTGTTTTGTTGTTTTTGAATTATATGAAATACCTGTAATATCTACACGTTTAAAGTTTATAAGATCGTCATATTTTAAATACTCAATTAATTCATCTAATCTCATTTTTATCTCCCTTTTGCTTTATTCTTAGAATTATTAGTTACTTTGTCAGGTTTTAAATCCAAAATTCTTGCACATTGTTCTGCAACCTCTTTGAATATCGGACCTGCAACTGTGTTACCCCAAACAGGACCTTTTTTCGCACTATCAACAACAACGTATATTAAAACTTGTGGATCACTTGCTGGGAAGTATCCAATTGTTGAAGTAATTAATGCTCCTGAATAGCCTCTGCCATTTTCAAGTGGCTTTCTTGAAGTGCCTGTTTTTGCGGCAACATTATATTTATCCATTTTAATAACAGATTTACCGTTATTAACACTCATAGCTAAAAGTTTTGTAATAGTTCTTGCTGTTTCAGGACTAACAGTTTCAATATGTTTAATCTTTTCAGCTTCCTCTTCAGGAATATATTTGATAACGTGAGGGGTAACTCTTACGCCGTTATTAGCCAATGCCGAAACAGCTGAAACCATTTGCATAATAGAAACAGAAGTTCCATAACCGTATGACATTGTCATATGTAAACCTTTATCCCAATATTTTGGATGTGCAAGCAAACCTGAAGATTCACCTGGCAAATCAATACCAGATTTTTCACCAAAACCGAAACGTTTTAACATATCATAAAACTCTTTATGAGTCATAAGATAACCAACGTTTACCGAACCAATATTACTTGAATGTTCAAATAAATATACTAAGTCAATTTTACCAGGGGCACCTTTTTCACGATAGTCATAGTTTTCAATAGTATAACCACCGAATTTAAGGCGACCTGAGTCCTCAATAATAGATTTTTCGTTAATTTTGCCAAGTTCCATGGCACTTGTAACAGTAATCGTTTTGAAAGTTGAGCCAGGTGGATAAACGTCAGTAAGTGTCCAATTTTTAATCTGCATATTAGATGCTTTTTGGAACTTATTAGGGTCATATGTCGGATAAACCGCATAACCTAAAATTTCACCGTTTCTAGGGTTCATAACAATTACCGCACCACGTAATGCTTCTTTTTCATGAACCATTTTGTGAAGTTCTTTTTCGCATACGTGCTGAATCGCAGCATCAATTGTTAAAGTTATGTCTTGTCCTTTTGGATTTTGGGTAGGTACAACTGGGTCTGTTGGAATTTTATAAATAATTTTACCATCACGAGTTTTTTCATAAGTTGCTCTTACTGCATGTTCTAACTTGTCTTTAGCAGTAAGCTCAACGCCATTTGATACCCCTGCATCAAAATTATAAAATCCCAAAACGTGTGACGCAAACACACCTTGAGGATATTCTCTTGTATTCTTTTTATCTAAACTTATAGATCTGAAACTATTTTGATTAATAACTTTCATAATAGCTTTTGCAGTATCTCTATCAACGTCTTTTTTCACTGCAATAACAGGTATTTTAGAATTTGAAAGTCTTTGATATAGTGTAGCTTCAGGAATTTTTAAAATAGGTGCAAATAATTTTGCAATTTTTCGTGGAGTTTCTTTTTTAGAATAATCAACTGGACGTGCGTAAATATTGTAATAGATTCTATCTGTTGCAAGTTTTATCCCGTGACGATCATAAATATCCCCACGAACAGCAAAATCGTGACTTGCACGTTGCATTTTACCACGTTCTCTGTAGTTTTTAGGGTCAAAAATCTGAAGTATAAATAAGTGCAATATCAATAAACTTACTGCAACAATATACAAAATATCCAATACATTTGCGACTTTATTACAATACTTAGTATTAGAAAGCCCGTTTTTTTTAGTTGATTCTTCTCTTCGCATTTTCTATCCCTTAATACCATTATTTTAGCACAATGGGGGATAAAAATCACAATTATTAACTAATTTAACAAATTATAATTTTCGTAAAAATGTTGTATATTGTAGTTATGAAGAAATTAAAATGGTTACTGTTTTTTATTGCATTAACAATAACTTCGGCTGAAGCCGCTAATATCGTTTATCCAAAAACAGAAAAAGTAACAATTACTGCCCCTACAACCTTTTTTATTGGAAATGAAAACCCAAAAACGGATTTACAAATCAATGGTGAAAAAGTTAATATTCACAAATCAGGAGGGTTTTATCACCCTGTAGATCTTGAATACGGTGAGAACATATTTAAAATCAAAAATAATACAGAAACTAAAACTTACAGAATTATCAGACCAAATATTCAAAATTCACCTAAAGCATATAAACCAATAAATTACCAAAAATCAATTATTGTTGAAACAAATTCTGACTTAACACCACTACGTTCAACTCCTTATTCAAGCGGATTAAACAGACTTCAAAGCCTTGAAAAAGGAATTCCATTAACCGTTGTCGGTGAATTTGCAGAATTTTATAAAGTACAACTTGCAAGAGATGATTACGCTTGGATAGCGAAAAGCAGAGTAAAAAAATCAGCTTTACAATACAATACTCAAGTTAAAATTCTTGATAAATACTATACAGAAAACGAACTAGAAAGAGTCTTTACTTTTGAATTAAGTAAAAAAACTCCGTTCACATTTAATCCTGTTACAGTATATGAAACAAACGAAAAATTAGAATTCTTTCACCAACGTATAAAAAACTATCAGCTTACAATTTTTAATGTGGAAGAATTTTCTGAAGGGAAATTTGAGTTTATTATTGATAAAACATCCGCTCCATTTGGTTATAAGGCATATTATGATGGCAACAATTTAATTATAAAAATAAAAAAAGCACCAAATATTGATAAAAAAGCTCCACTAAAAGGTATAAAAGTTATGATTGACCCAGGACATGGTGGATACGAAAGCGGTGCAGTCGGATGCCTTGGGAATAAAGAAAAAGATACGAACCTACAAATTGCAAACAGGCTAAAAACACACCTACAAAAAGCAGGTGCAATCGTTATTATGTCAAGGGTTTCAGATACACCACTTGGGCTATCCGAAAGAGTTTTAGCAGCTCAAAATAACAATGTTGATATATTTTTAAGCATACATAACAATGCATTACCTGATTCTGCAGCTAAATCAACCAGAATTGGTTCTTCTACATATTATTACAATTTACATTCTCACAAACTTGCAGAAAATATTCAAGAAAGGCTAGTAAATGAGCTTGGAATGAATAATGATAAGGTTAGAAGAGAAAGTTTTGCGGTTATTAGAAACCCTCAAACTATTGCAGTTTTAATTGAAGTGGGTTATGTTATAAAACCAGAAGACAACGCAAAGTTGGTTAATGTAAAATTTCAAGATAAGGCAGCAGTTGCCATTATGCACGGATTGGAGAACTACTTAAATGAGTTATAATAACAAAAAACTGGGAGCATTCATCGTACCGACAGGAATAGGGGCTTCAATTGGGGGTTATGCAGGTGATGCAGGAGCATATGCCAGAAAATTTGCAAAAGAAACACAACTGATAGTTAACCCAAATGTTGTTAATGCTGGTGGTTTTTCAGCTATTACAGATAATATGTTTTACACAGAAGGTTACACCCTAGACTCTTTTTTTAAAGGTGAAATTAATCTAATTCCATCAGAAAATAACAAAATCGGGATAATTTATGACAAAGCTATCCCTCAAGATGTATTGAATATTCACATAAACACTCAAAATGCAGTCAAAACTGTTTATGGAGTTGATATTGTAGCACACGAAATAACAGAAAATGAAGTTGGCGTTGAATTTTATATGACAGAAGACGGGATTTCAGTAGGTAGAGTAAATAATATTGAAACTATCGGAATAGCTTGTGAAAAGTTACTACAAAAAGGGTGTGAAGCAATAGCAATTGTTTGCTTATTTGAAGATGCTGAAGATACAAATACTGGTTATGCAAATGGGCAAGGAGCGGATCCGGTTGGTGGAGTTGAAGCAATAATTTCTCACTACATTTCAAAACACTACAAAGTACCTTGTGCTCATTCTCCTGCATTTGTTGACTATTCAATATCTTCTGAAATCGTAAGCCCAAAATCAGCATCAGAGTATATTACACCAACATTTTTACCTTGCATTCTATTAGGGCTTTCTAATGCACCTAAAATATCAACTGACTTATCAAATGGAATAAATGTTGCTGACGTTGATTTTCTTGTAATGTCTCATAATTCACTTGGTTCACCCCCCGTATTTGAGGCTATCAAAAAAGATATTCCGGTCTATGCTATCAAAGAAAATTCAACAGAACTTGATATAACTAAAGAGAAGCTAAACACTCCTAAAGTTATTGAAATTGATACTTATGACAAGGCTTTAGAAAGCATCTTAAAAAGTTAATAGTGTCGGTAATTCTTTAACGTCATAAAACATTTTCGCTGAAGTTTGGAATAATTCAGGATTAGAACTTACGTAAAATTCTTCTGTTGAAGTATTATCAGTCGAAAGTAGGTTATTTGCTTCTAAATCAGCCTTGATAAAGTTTGCAAAATCAACTGCAGGATCAATAAAAGTATCTTTTGATACAAATTGAGATAAAACTTCAGTTAAAAACGGATAATGAGTACAGCCAAGAACAATTTTATCAGGGTGATTTTTGAGCATTTTTTCTAAATCGGCTCTTATAATCTCTTGATTTTCTTTTAATTCCATTGAGTTTTCTTCAACAATATGCACCCAATTTGGGCAATACTGACCTACAACGTTCATATTTTTGTTATATTTTGCAATTTCATTTTGATAAGCATTTGATTCAATAGTTGCACGGGTTGCAAAAATCCCTAAAGTCGAAACATCTAAACCTGCCAAAATCTTTGATACAGACTGAACAATCGGGTAAAGTTTAAAATTATACTTATCTTTCACTTCTTCATAAATAACAGAAGAAGTTGTGTTGCACGCCATAACAACAGCTTTTGCACCTTTTGACTCAAAGAATTTAAAGATATTATCAGAAAATTCTAACAACTGTTCTTTTGTTTTTTCACCATATGGCATATGGACAGTATCACCATAATACAAAAATTTTTCATCAGGTAAAATTGCTTTCACCTTATTTAAAACAGTTAACCCGCCAATTCCAGAGTCAAAAAAAGCAATTGGAGCATTATAATCAATATTTTTTAAAGTAGTCATCTATACCCTCAGCTATTGCCTTTGCAGTTGCCTGCTTACGGAAGTCCGTAATCAATTGTACTCTCTCTATTGGATTAGACATAAACCCTATTTCTAAAAGAATAGCGGGAGCCGTTGTGTGATTTATAACATAAAATTTAGATTTAAACAAGCCACGATCATTTGCCTGAACGTGATTTAGCATTGATGCGTGAACAGTTTTTGCCAAAATCAAGCTGTTGTCTTTGTAATAATGAGTTTCCAAACCATTTGGAGCATCAGAATTACTAGAATTTACGTGAATACTTACAAACATATCAGGAACAAGGTTTTCACTGATTTCAACACGTTCTTGAAGTGAAACAGTTTCATCAATTTCACGTGTCATAAATACTTCATAACCTTTTTTCTCTAACAATTCTCTTACACGTTTTGAAACATCAAGAGTTATATCTTTTTCACTAATATCACCACGAATAGCACCGTGATCGCCTCCACCATGACCAGGGTCAATAACAACAAAACGTTTATTAACATCACGTGAAAGCATTGATGATGGCATTATAATTCCCGTTGATTCTTTTTCTGCAGCTGGCATGTCAGCAGTATTTGAACGTATTTTTATACGAATTGTTTTAGCGTCCCCACCAGTATGAATATCTAAAATATCATCAGATTTTAATGGAATAGTAACCTTTAGCCCCCCGTTTTTGAGGTTTGTAATCTTAGAACCCTCAAATAAAAATGTCGATTTAAGGTTTAAATCAAGGCTTCTGTCAGCATTTAATAATAAAAATTCGATATTTTTTTGATTTCTATCAAGTGCATAGATAACAGGTTTTGTAAACACCATTTTAACTGAATGTGTTTTTGAATCATTAATTTCATCTGTTACAGAACTTAGAGTTGTTTTAGCAGGATATAATGCCTGATAAGTAGTAGATTTCTTATCAATAAAAGCAAGACGCTGAGCATCAGGATAAATTACAGGGATATAACTGTTTGCATTATCACTTGTTATTACAACTCTTGCCGTTTCACGTTCAAATTGACCAATTTTAATTGTTTCAGTTTCGTTTAATGGAATTTCTTTATTTCTTAAAACCGGATTAACAATTGCATTTGGGATATCATAAACAAGCCTTGTTGGATTTGAAAGAATTAAAGGCTTTGTAATAGCAAGAACACCACTACCTGTTATATGGATGGAATTAGTTTTAACCTCAACATTATCAACATAATAACGTGTTGGCATAAGTAAATCTTTTTTATCTAAAATATAATCAACTTCCTCATCACCAACACTAAATGCTGAGTTTATCTGACTCATAATATTATTTTTCACAACTTTAACGGGTATCTGGATAGAAACCGATTCGTAGAGTTTATTTATATTTGAAGTTATATCCGTATAAACCTGTTGGAAGTAATAACTCTGAACAGATGGGTGCTTAAAGCGGACAAAAAGAGTGCTATTAACCTTTCTAAGCTGAATAGTTTTAGGGTTAAAATCCTCATTATAACGAATAACTACCCTTACAATATTTGGATCAGTTGAGAACTGTTTAACCGCAATTTGAGTAATATCAGGTGAATTTATTACTAAATCTTGTTGTGGACACCTTAAAACAGCGGATTCTAAGTCAAAATATGCTTTATTTTCTTCTGAATCAATTGTAATTTTTGGAGGATTTGTGAATTTAAAATCCTCAATATCAAAGCTATTTATAGACAAAAAAGCTGAAGAGTTATCATAAGTAATAGAGTTTATGTTCAAGTCTGTCGCAAAAACACTTGATGCAAAGCATAGGATAAATGCAAAAATATATAAAAACTTTGTAATAAAACTCTTCATAGTTAAATTATATAACTATTTAGAGATTAAGCAAAAATGTTAAAGGTTTATAATATTTTCTTTGCCTAAGATGTAAGCAACATGTGTTCTATTCTTAGCTCCAAGTTGAGCAATAATAGAACTAACATAAGCCTTGACTGTATGTTGACTAAGAAATAGAATTTTACCAATTTCAATGTTGTTTTTCCCTTCAACAAGGTATCGGCAAATATCTTTTTCACGTTTGGTTAATTTCATTTAAAACCTCCATTTTTGAGTTCTAAATTAATTTTACACTATTATTTTATCATATTCTTAATAATAATTCCAGTTTTGAATTAATTTTGTAAATTTACTTGAAAAATTTTTATGTTTTTAATAAGATTAACTAGCAACCCAAATATGCGCTCGTAGCTCAGCTGGATAGAGCGTTTGGCTACGAACCAAAAGGTCGGGGGTTCGAATCCCTCCGAGCGTAAATAAAAGAGACTTCTTCGGAAGTCTTTTTTTATGAGGGATGAGAACCCACTAAGCGATAGCTTAGTCTGTGGTTCGAGCGACGAGTGAGCAGAGGGCGAAGCAAATTTTGATTGTGGGATAACCACTAAAACAAAATGCGTAGTCCCGTTTAATGCGAACGAGTCAAGACAATCCCTCCGAGCGTAAATAAAAAAGACTCCTTACGGAGTCTTTTTTATTTGAACAAAATTACTATTTATTGAATATGATAATATCTTCGATTATTTCATTATAGGTTGTATCAACTATAACATCAAATGGGGGGTTATCCTCTTTTGTTGAATCGGCACGCTCAAAAGTATCCTCTTTATCTTTAAATCTGTCATAATCCAAGGTATCAGGAGTACAAGCATTAGCACCTGAAATTATTGACATTGCCAACACAATAGCTGGAACGGATAAATTCGATTTAGAATTATGGTGAACATTCTCATCACGATTATTCTTAGCAGTGAATTTCGGTTGATTAACATAATTATTTGAACTAACAGATAAAACTCTCATTTTTAACCTCTTTTGTAAATGAATTATACCATACAAAAATTAGGATTAATAGTTTGTTACAAAAGTAATAAATTTAGCATATTTTCGCCTTGAGTTGGTTTATAGCAAATGGTAGTGTGATGAATAATTTAACGTTAAATCAAATTTCAAGATACAACCCTTATTTCTGTTCAAATTCAAATGGACAGATTAATTATAACGCTAATGATACAAGCAAATATTGGTTAAGAGAGCAATCACAACAAACAAAAACTGATACAATAGAAACTGCCGAAACATCACAACAACCAGCACAAATTGTATCAGAAGAACCATTTTTCAACAATATTGAACCTGATGTAGCAACAAACGCTGCAGGAACGGCTGTATTATTAAGACTTGCACAACGTGGCATCGAATGGCTTTCTGAAGTATGTGCAGGAATTCTTATGAGAGGAAAAGAATTTGCTTCAGAAGCAGATGTTAAAAGAGTTGCTAATGCGATGAAATCAGAAAAAGGATTGCAAGCTGACATTCACTATATTGACAACAGTAATAAAGGTTTCCTAAAAAGAATGTTTCCAGGACTTGCAAAAAGTTTAGACACCGTAGCTAATGGAGGTAACGCATTCTACACAAGCCAAGGTAACTTTGCAGTTGCTCCTAAATCAAAACCATCACTAATTTTGCACGAATTAGGACACGCAACTAACTTTGAAAAAAGTAAATTCTTTAGAGGCTTACAAAAACTAAGAGTTCTTGGTATGTACGCTCCGATGGCAATTGCATTTTTAAATGATTTTTCAGGAAAACGTAAGGATGGAAAACAAAGTTTTATTGAAAAATATGCAGGAATGATTGGTTTTTCAGCATTTTTACCGACGATTATCGAAGAAGGAGCCGCATCTTGGCGTGGAATTAAAGCGGCTAAGAAAACGCTACCAAACGTTAAACTAGGAGCATTAAAACGTAATTATTTCTTTGCTTGGATGACATATGTATTAGCAGGCGTAGGTGTAGGTTTGGCATCAAAACTTGCAATCACAGAAGTAAAACAACCAAAACAGAAAAGGACAAACAATGATAAACAACAACTCATATAACACCTCATTTACAGGTGCATTTAGATTTAAACCTAGTGAAATTAAGGCAAAACTTGAAGTGCCTAATCTTTTTACGCAAGGAAGACAAATTGGCACCGATATACTTGAAAAAGGTGATCAAGTAATTATCGTAAGAGATAGTTACGACAAGAGAATTGGTAATTATATCAAAGAAAATGGAGTTAAAGAGGTTGAATATTATCCAACAATCAACACAAGACTTGGGTTTGATTTTGAACGTCCTGAGGAAATAATTACAGTATTAAAAGATAAATCAACAAGGATGATAACAAATTTTGAAGAGATGTTTGAAGTTATCAGCAAACAAAAAAGAGGGAAAAAGACAGCAAAGGGAATAAATAAACCTAAAGCCTTAAACCCTGAAACAGAATTTGAAAGAGTTACAAAAGCTTTAAGATTAAACATTCAAAACCCAGAAATCACAATCAAAGGTCAACATATAAGAATTTATGACAAAGACAGAAAAAGAACTCTTGATATTGTAGCTCACAGCGGAACTTATTATACGTACCTAAGATATGACAATATGAGTGCTGAATCTATCATGCGAACAATAAACGGCAAAGGTGAAACTATTAAAAATTTTGAAAAACCAGATGAAGTTCACAAATTCTTAGCAGATTTAAGACGACTAATTAAAGAAAATGCTCAAAAATAATAAGAGCTTATTTATTCATCAGCCAAACCTAATTCAATTTTTAAATTTTCTTCAAAACCCTTGTTAAACCCTAGTTTAACTTTATCATCTGGGGTTAAATTGTTATACATATTTTTTAATTTAGTATAAACAAATTCACTGGTTGGATAAACCTTTTTACCTTTCCAATGTGGATTAAAAAAGGTATTTAAGGCTAAAATATTTGGAGTTCTATATTCTCCAAACTCACAACCAATATAAAACGAATCTTTATTAATAACATCAATTAAATCAATAAAATTTTTCATAAAAACTGAACGTTCGTATATAACCGAAAATTCATGTTTTTTCATTGCTTTATTAAACTCATCTTGAGATAAGCCCAACTTGGATAGTTCTTTTTCTTTACTTTCTTTCAATTCATTATCCGTCATAAAAATAGGATTAGCCCAATAATCAGCACTTACAGGATATCTGACATAATCAACACCATTAGACTTACATGCTGATTCCAAACCAAAATATCCTACTAAATCAATAACGGTATGAACGTTTGATTTCCTAAGTAATTCTAAATACTGTAAGTTCTTGGCTAGAGTTGAACCACGATAAGAATTTTGTCCAATTTTTTGTAAATTAGGGATAAATACATCATCTAAACTTTCAGCGTATCTATTTGAGCGGCCCACTTCTTGTCCATATGCAGGTAGAAACTGAGCATACATATGAGCTCTGATAGCATCTCGAATTTTAGCGTCATGACTACAACATTCATCATCATCTTGGGTAAAATTATGAACCTGATTATCTTCATACAGATCATCAAGTTTAAACCCAAATGATGGAGTTATAATTTTCATTTGTAGAGGCAGAATACGCATAATATATGTAACACACCTAAAAATACATTTTGCTATTATTCTGCGAAGTTTGTAGTAAATTTTAACTTTTGTAAATATTATTTGACAAAATTCATAAAAAAATGTATTCTACTACATATGTAATACATAACTCTTTATCTTCTTCTTTTAGTTTAACTACTATGACAGACTAAACCCTCCTCACCCGAGGGTTTTCTATTTTGGATAATTTAACCGAACACTCTTTTCTGAACTTCTAAGCCTGTTTTTGTTGTAGCTAAACCTGCTTGAGAACTTTCTTTTAAAGTTGGTGACATCATTGCACCTGTTTGTTCCATTGCATCAACAACTTCATCAAACGGAATTTTTGATTCAACACCTGCTAACGCAAGTTCAACAGCAGTAATAGCATGAACTGCTAAGAAAGGATTACGTTTTACACAAGGAACTTCCACAAGCCCAGCAACAGGATCACAAGTTAAACCTAAAATATTTTTAAGAGCTAAAGCTGAAGCGTTAAGAATTTGATCAATTGTACCACCTCTTAATTGGCAAACAGCCGCCGCAGCCATAGAAGAAGCAACCCCACATTCTGCCTGACAACCTGCAACAGCACCAGCTAAGGCAACCTTAGCAGCAACTATTCTACCTATTTCACCAGCTGTAATAAGAGCATTTAATTGAGCTTCAATAGAACAATCGCAATCTTCAGCAACAGAAAGCATTGCCGCAGGTAAAATTCCACAAGATCCAGCAGTTGGACAAGCTACAATTCTACCCATTCTAATATTTTCTTCACTTGTTGCAAGTGCATATTTTAATATTTTTTCAAATGTTCCACCAAACAGTGCTGGATGATTTTTAAAACGCTCTTGAATTCTATTACAGTCCTGCCCACACATTCCACTCATAGACAATTCTTTAGATACAAGACCAACCTGAATAGCTTCTTTCATTGCAAATAAGCTACGATTAGCATGAGCTCTAACCTGTTCAACTTTTAGGTCTGAATTTAATGCCATATTTTCTTGAGCAACTTCGTAAATTTCTTTTCCTCGCTCAATACATTCTTTTTTTAACTGTTCAAAAGTATTTATATTTGTTTCCATAATTAGTTTTCCAATTTTTCAATGTAACTTACAAAATACACATTAGGGATTTCTTCAATAGTCGAAATAATATCAGGGGTTAATTCTCCATCAACACTTATAACCATGGATGCTTGTTTACCCTTTGCATTTCTATCACAGAAAAGTGATGCAATATTTATATTGTGATACTGAATAGTTGTTGTAACTTGCGACAACATACCAGGCATGTCTTTATAGACAATCAAAATAGTATTATATTTACCAGTTAATTTCACAGTAAAGTCATTGATTTGTCTTATTGCAATTTCACCTGCACCAACGGATTCCCCTGATATAAACATTTGCGAATTTTCACCGATAAACGTCATATCAACAGCATTTGGGTGATATTTAAAATTATCACAATATTCAAATTTATACTCAATAGTTTTAGCAATATCTGAATTAAAGATATCCTTGATTTGCCTATCATCAACTTTTAAACCAAGCACACCCGCCAACAAACCTTTTTCGGTTCCGTGACCTTTGCCTGTATGAGCGTAAGAGTTGTAAAGCTTAAAAATAACCTTTTTAGGAGTATTTTTATAAATATTACGTGCCAATAATCCCAAACGAACTGCTCCAGCAGTATGAGAACTTGATGGACCAATCATTACAGGAGCAATTACATCATATAAAGTTGTCTTTTTCATTTAATAACCTTTATTTAAATTTTGTTCAATTCTTTTTCTTAATGCCTTAGCATCCTCTATATCTTTTAGTTTATCATCAACAAGCTCTTGTTGAGATTTAATTTTTTCATTATCCGCAAAGGGGTTAGAACGACCATACTTTGGATGAAAACACATAAAATAAACCGCTGTAATAACAACGATAACCAAAAGTATTTCAACCATCCCCACTGCTTTTTTCATATTACTTTAACCTGTTTTTTGTAATAAACATTAAAACTGCTTCTTCTGTATCCCTTGGAGTTCTTAATGAGTCCTTGCTTAACTTGTAATCCTTAATTTGAGATGATACAAAAAATTTGTTATATAAAGATAAACCAACAGAAATCAATATAGAAAAAACTACAACCCCTGCCATAGCAAGCGAAAACTTAGTTACCATAGTTTTCATTGCATCATTTAAAGCAGGAGTTTGTTCAGCAGCATAAGCAAACTCAGTAGTGCATAAAAGCACTACTGAAATTGCATATATAAACTTTTGAACAAATTTATTATTCACTTACTTCCTCTTTAGATCTTTTAGAAGTTTTTTTAACCTTTGAAGCACCACGATTTGGGCGTTTAGCTTTTTTAGGAGCTTCCTCTGCAATCGGAGTTTCAACAACTTCAGGTTGTGGAGCCTCTTCAACTACAGCCTCAGCTTTTTTAGCTGTTGCTTTTCTTTTTCTTGACTTACCTTTAATTTTTGGTTCTTCAGTTGGAGATTCAACAGGTTCAACTACAACCTCTTCAACTACTTCAACTGGTGCAACAATTACTTCTTCAACAGTTTCTTGAACTTCATTTTGACGATTTTTCTTATCGAATTTATTCTTTCTATTTTTGTTGCGTTTGTTATTTTCTTTTCTTGCAACATCTTCAGCAGCAACAACTGATAGCTCAGTTTCTATTACAACTTTTTGTGGTTGTTCTTGAACAGGAGCTTGTTCTTGTTGTTGGTTTTTATTATTGTTGAATTTATTGTTATTATTCTTTTTGAAGTTGCCTGTTGGAAGTTTTAATTTAGCAGCTTTTGCACGGTATTCACCTTCTGCAGTTGGTGTTGCAAAATTAAATTCAACCATTGAATAACCACTTCCTTGACAGTGAGGGCACTTCTTAGTGAAGATTTCAGAAAGTGATTGACCTTGACGATGACGTGTTAACTCAACAAGACCTAAATCTGAAAGTTGACCAACTTGAGGTTTTGCCTTATCAGGTTCAAGAGCTATTTCTAATTCTTCCATCATAGCCAATTTATCAGCACGTGAAATCATATCGATAAAGTCGATAATAATCATCCCGCCGATGTTTCTCAAACGTAATTGACGTGCAATTTCGTGAACTGCTTCAATATTAGTTTTTAATATAGTTTCATCTTGAGTCGCAGAGCTTACAAACTTACCACTGTTAACATCAATTACGGTAAGTGCTTCAGTTTGTTGAATAAATAAGTAACCACCAGATGGCATATTTACCTTAACATTCAACGCAGCTTTGATTTCTTTGTGAATATCCATAGCTATTAGCAAAGGCTCAGTACCTTTGTATAATGTAACTTGGATACCTTTTGCCATATGCCAGTTTTGTAAAATAGTTTGAACTCTATTAAGAGCAAATGGAGTATCAACAATAATTTCTGTTACATCATCTGTACAAGCTTCACGGATAACTCTGTATAACAAATCTTGATCACGATAAATAAGATTTGGAGGAGTTAAAGTTTCAGCAGAATTGATGATGTTATTCCATTTTTCCAATAGAATTTCTAAATCTTCTTGAATATCAGCTTCAGATTGACCTTCAGCTTCTGTTCTAATAATTACACCAACACCAACAGGCTTGATTAAGTTTACAATAGCTTTTAATCTTGCACGTTCTTTAGAGTTTTCAATTTTTTTACTTACACTAACACCAGGTTCATTTGGCATTAAAACTAAAAATCTACCAGGTAAGCTAATTTCAGTCGTAACTCTAGGACCTTTGTGTCCTGTCGGTTCTTTAACAACTTGAACAACAAGTTTTTGTTTTGGTGAAAGTTTTTCTTTTAGGGTACCTTTGCCCATAACATCTTGAGCGTGTAAAAAGCCCATTTTGTCAGTACCAACGTTAACAAATGCAGCGTCAATACTTGGAAGAATATTATCAACTGTTGCTAAATAAACATCACCTAATAAAACTTCTCCTCTGTGAATAAAAAAGTCAGTAACTTTTTTGTTTTCAAGAACGGCAGCGATGTTGTCCCTTTCTGCAATAATAATCTTCTTCTCAAAAGTTTGATTTGAATTTCTGTTTCTCTCGTTCATAAAAATTCCTTTACTATAACTCATGTAAAGACTCTGTCAGGAATTTCACACGTGTAATATCAAACACTGCCCCCGGTGCGATAACGTCCATCAAAACGTCAGCTCTAAGCGGTGGAATTTCAGTTCCTTGACCTGTCTTTAATACTATGAACAGACACTCATCTTCAAAGCGGTAAGCCCCGATAGATCTCTTAATATCTGTTTTTTTAACTAAACCTTTTTTGTTTTTCTTCTCGATATAAATTTCATCAGAAGATAAAACTTTTTCTGTATTATACACTATTTTTTCAAAATCGTAAAGAGGGTTATCCTTAACTCCTTTAAACAATGAAATCTTATATTCTGCCCAGCATACAGTTTGTTCAATAGACGGTTCAGACCTGTCTATTTGCTCAACTGATACAACTTCAGATTCTTTTGGTAACACTCTTGTTAATTCGTCTTTCAAATACTGTTCAGTTACCTGTTCTAAAAGCTCAATATCTACAAGTTCTGTCGAACTTTCACAAAACAGAGGTAATGCAATACCCATTGAAATTTTCATAGTCGGGTTATAACCGCAAGAAAACGCAACTTTTAAATTTGAACGGGAAATTGATTTAAAGAATGTATTTTGCCAATCTAAGTGTGAAAAATACTTCAATGTACCTGTTTTTGTAAGTTTAACTCTATATCTAAATATTTTTCTGTCATTATTACCAGCAAAAGCAGGATCAACAAACTCAGTTTTAACCATCTCTTGAGCCTTTTGAGAGGCTTTAAACGGCTTATCCATAACTTTAGTTACCCCAAAGTTTTGACACACTCCACAACCCACACAATGGTGCTGACAAGTTGGCACAATATGAGGAGAATTTTCATCAACAGCATATGCCTTTTTGTATTCTTCAACAAACCATTCTTTGTTTACCCCAATATCAATAAAATCCCAAGGTAACGGTTTATCAAGAGCATACTGCATTTGAGCTAAAGTATTTAAACTAATCCCAAGCTCTTCTGCCGTTTCAAACCAAACTTTCTTGTCAAAATACTCACCCCAAGCATCCAAGTAACAGCCTTTTTTATAAAGAGTTTCAATATATTTGCATAAAGAAGCATCACCACGGGTAATTACCGCCTCAAGTAATGATACCCATTTTTCGTGATAATTAACTTTTACCCCTTTAATCGTTTTAACTTGGTCCATTAAGTAGTGAATATGTTCAGTAACCTTATCCAAATCCATTTGAGGACACCACTGGAACGGCGTGAAAGGTTTTGGAACAAAAATTGATAAAGTACAAGTAATATCAAGCGAATGCTTCAACTCTTTTTCCTTTTTAAGAAGTCTTGCACGGTATCTGATTCGGCGGAACAATTCAGCCATTTCGTCCATATCTTGAAGTGTTTCTGTCGGAAGTCCGCAAATAAAGTAGAATTTAACCCTAGACCAACCGTTTTCGTACAAAGTTAAAACTGCATCCATAATTTGTTCATCTGTAATATTTTTCTTAATTACATCTCTCAAACGTTGACTACCGGCTTCAGGAGCAAGTGTCATTGTTGATTTACGAACACTTTGAACAAGATTAGCTAATTCTAAGTTAAACCCGTCAATACGTTGACTTGGAAGTGATACAGAGATTTTTCTGTCATTAAAATCAACTGCTAATTCTTTTATTACTTCATTGATATTTGCATAATCATTCGAAGACAATGATAACAACGAATATTCATCATAACCTGTGTTATTAACAAGTTGTTTTGTAATCGAAATAATATCTTCAGCACTTCTTTCTCTTATAGGCAAAGTAACGTGCCCAGGTTGACAGAAACGACACATTCTGCCACATCCTCTACGGATTTCAACAACAGCTCTATCTTGAACAGAAGATGAAAATGGAATAGGATAAGATTTTAGGGCAGTATCATAAGTAAGTTGTGCAATTCTTTTTCTAACTTTAGCAGAACCACCATTTACCCCCCAACGGCCTGAATTTTCGCCTTCACAAAGAGCTTTAATTCTTTCTGAACGTGGCAAACCTTTTGTGCGTTCTAAAATCTGACAAATTTCAATTATTGAATCTTCACCATCACCAATGATAAAAACATCAATAAATTCACTCATCGGAAGTGGGTTATATGTACAAGGTCCACCTGCAATAATAATCGGATCCTCATCTGTTCTATCGGCATTTTTATAAGGAATACCTGACATTTCAAGCATTTTCAAAACAGTTGGATAAGCCATTTCATACTGCAGTGAAAAACCAACAACATCGAAATCTTTAATTTGACGTTTAGATTCTAACCCATACAACGTTTCAGGTTTAAAATCAGGTTCAGGTGCATAAACCCTGTCGCACATATAATTTTCATTACGGTTAATAAACTCATAAAGAACCCTAACACCTAAATTTGAAATCCCGATTTCATATTTATCAGGAAATGCCAAAGCCACACGAACTTTTGCACTGTCAAAATCTTTATTATGGGATAAATATTCGCCACCTACATATTGATACGGCTTAAAACAATTAAATAAACTTTCGTGGTATCTCTTAAAAAAACACATAATCCTTATCTCTTACGCTAAACCCTCGGGGAAATACTTTTCTATTTCAATAATCGTACCATCCAGTGTATTTTCCTCAAAGGATTTCATAAACTTAAATAATTCCGAATTTGGTACATCATAACTATATAGCACAACTTCATTATCGATTTCACGCATCACAGTAACCATATAATGGCACTTTTCAGAATATTTTAATAAGTTTTCTTTATTAAACCTGTTACCATTATCATCACGTTTTAACTTAACGTAATTAAAACCTGCATAAAATTTAACTTTTTGTTGCACTTCAGGAGCAATACATTTGCTATTATGATTAGAAAATAAATTTATAACTTTCTCATCTACTTTTTTAGCCACAATAATCCCTCCATACAACATTAAACAACAGAAAACAAAAAAAGTCTAAATATTAAGATTCTTTCTTTAACTCTTCTAAATAATCCAAAACTTTAAGAGCAGTTTCACGTCTTAATTCTTTTGGTGAAAGTCTTAGATACTCAATAGCGTGAGAAACCTTGATATTTTTATCATACCAACGACGCATAATATAGTTATACTGATCTTCAAGACTCATTTGCTCTAACTCTACATCTTTTAACAAATCAATAATAAAATCAGCGCATCTAACCTGAATTTCTTCAGTTGATTTTTCCAACTCATTAATTGCTCTACTTACTGCTGCATCAGCATCATACCAACGTTTAAACATCTTCATAGCAAAAAACCTCTCTAAACTTTTATTAAGAATATTAAACCAAATTTTTAACTAAAAGTAAATTGTTTTAAGAAAAAATACTTTATATAGATGTAGGTAAGGTTAAATTTTGGTGTAGCTATGATTTTTAATCACATGACAGGAATAGTACCATTTGCTCCAGGGATGATGGACGTATCTAACATGTACGGATACGGTGACGGGTATTTTCCTGAACGCCACGGAATTCTTGGTCGCCCTAATATGAGAGGACAATTATTAGGAGATAAATTAGAATTAACAACTCAAAAAGAGAAAGATAAAAGCGGTTGGAAAAAAGTTTTAACAGCAACAGCCGCAGTAATTGGTGCAGTAATTGGCTACAAAGTTTTAAAAGGACCTGTTAGCAAATTATTCGGAGCGATTAAGAATTTATTCAAAAGAACTCCGACTCCACCAACCCCATAAGAAAAATTTCTTGTAATGGTAGAAGTAGTGTGAATTAGGCAGGGTTTGAAAATCCTGCTTTTTTATGTTATATTATAGAAAATATTTAGGATTTAGATAGAGAAAAGGAGCATCAAATATGGCAAAAGAATGTAGTTTTGATATTGTATCTGAGTACAATAAACAAGAACTTGTAAACGCAATTGACCAAGTTAAAAGAGAATTAACTTCAAGATTTGACCTTAAAAATTCAAATTCTGAAGTAGATTTAGAAGCTGATAAATCAGTAACTATCACAACAAACGATGAAATGAAACTAAAAAACATCGTTGACATTCTTCAATCAAAATTAGTGAAAAGAAATTTAAGCATCAAAATCTTAGACCCAAAACCTGTTGAAAACGCTTTAGGCGGCAACGTAAGACAAGTATTTGAACTTAAAAAAGGCTTAACTCAAGAATTAGCTAAAAAGATTGTAGCTGACATTAAAAACACAAAACTAAAAGTTCAAGCATCAATCCAAGGTGATCAAGTAAGAGTTACAGGCAAGGATAAAGACGATTTACAAGCAGTAATACAAGAATTACGTAAAAACGAAGATAAATACGATTATCCGTTACAATTTACAAATTACAGATAAAAAAGAAACCTGCCAATCGGCAGGTTTCTTTTTTTATTATTTTTTCAAATTTATCCTCAAAACTTCGTAAATATTCATTTTTTTAGCTTTACCACGGATCTGAACTTCACTAATTTTAATTACATCAGCAATATCTGAAATAGCTTCATAAGTTGAACTACTAACAAGTAAATTTGTCTTATAAACCTTATTATAACTTTCAATTCTTGAAGCTAAGTTTACTGTATCACCAATAACTGTGTACTCCATACGTGTTTCAGAACCGATATTACCAATAAACACTTCACCTGTATTGATACCAACTCCGATTTCAATCTTAGGTTTACCTTCATACAACCATTTTTCACGCAAATACTCAACCTTTTTAAGCATTTCGTAAGCACATTTAACAGCATTTTGAGGGTGGTTTATATCCTGAATAGGTTCACCAAAAATTGCCATAACAGCATCCCCAATGAACTTATTGATAACACCATTATATTTAGTAATGATAGGTTCCATTTCCGTAAAATATTCGTTCAAAATCATAGAAACATCTTCTGCTGACATTTTTTCAGACATACTTGTAAACCCACGAATGTCAGAGAATAAAACTGTTACAACCGCACGTTTCCCGCCCAATTTTAAATCGTCGATATTGCTTACAACATTTTTCATAACGTCTTGAGAAAGGTATTTACCCATTGCCTGTTTAATCATCTCTTTATTTCTGTTTTCAGAGATAAATTTGAATGAATAAGCAAATACAGCCGTAACAAACTGACAAACTAAAGGCACAGCATAACTAAAAATGTAACCCTGAGTTGCTGAAATAAACACAAGCAACATAAACAACAAGTCAAGAAGTGCAATTGATATAAGCCCTTTTATAAATCTTGCTCTTAAAATAATCACAAATGAAACAAGTGATAATAAGACAAATATTGCAAACGAAACTCCAAATCCTGCACTATGAATAAAATAATTAGACTTCAAGTTTTCATATGCAGTAGCCTGAATATCAACCCCTGGGTGACGTTTTGCCATAGGAGTTTTAAACACATCGGCAGTTGGACCAGAAATATTTGCCCCAACAAATACCGTAACATTATCAAAATGAGCAGGGTCAATATACTTACCTGGTTTAAATAATTCAGGGTGAGTTTTAGGCGTAATTCCTGATTTTAAAGCCAAATAAGTATCTTTAATAGTATAAGCAGGAATTGCCAAGTGAGAATAATCAGAATTAATATTTCTGTAAAATCTTAATTTTGTCTTAAACAAGCCTTCCGGTCTGAATATATGAGGAACTACCAAACCTGTTTTATTTACTAATAATTTATCATTAGAAACTGTTAAATCATTTGTTTCATTTTCTAACAAATACATCTTCAAAGACAAAGACGGATAGTATGAATCCCCGATTTTAACAACATTTGATACAGAATTTAAAGTTCCTAATGTACTGCTTGTTTCAACAAGAACAGAGCCATAATGCTTTGTAGATTTCAAAAGCAAATCAGATGAACTCCTTACCCCATTAAATACGGTAGAATGAGCTCTGTTTGACTTCAAATTTAATGAATGCTTGGACTTCAAAATAGGAAGAATATCTTTATCTGTATCACCATTAGTTACTTCAGGCAAAAATCCTGAAACAAGATTATCCATTTTAGAAATCTGCTTCATAAGTTTGATATCATCAGGATTTTTCTCATCAAAAGAAGTAACAGTAGTATCAAAACCGATTACTTTTGCTTTTGTATAATCATGAAGAAATGCCAAAATATCAGCATAATCACCACGTGTCCAGTTTTTCTTATTTTCCTGAATTGAATGGTCATCTACAACGATTTCAAGAATATTTTGCGAACCTTGTTTTACTGCTGCAAAATTTGATACCAAGAAATTATAAGATAACTGTTCTAAAAACATTACAGTTAATATCGAAAATACAAAAATTAAAACTATATATAATAGAAATGAATTTAAGTAAAACCATTTTAATTTTAACTTTTTCATGAAACTCTCCCCATAATTAATGTTATGATATAATAAATTATGAAAAAAGGACAAATTATGAACATAAATTTACTAGAAAAGTTAAAAGAAAATAAAGTTTTACCAATCATAAGAAGCGGTAACAAACAAGATGTTATCGATACAGTAAGAGCTTTGGTTGATGGCGGACTTGACATGATGGAAGTGAACGTTGAAAATACAGATGTATTTAGAGCAATCGAAACAATTTCATCAGAAGCAACAATTTGTGCTGGCGGAATTATCACATCAATTCAAGCAAAAGCTGCAATGGATGCAGGTGCAAAGGTTATTTCTTCACCAATTTTCCAAACTCATTTGTTAAAAATCTCAAAAGATAAACAAGTTCCATTTATTGCAGGTACATCAACTGCAAATGAAGCATACAACGCTTGGAAATGCAGAATTCCGGTTGTAAAAATCTACCCAATTACCGCAATGGGTGGCGTTCAGTATATCGAAAATTTACTAAGACCAATGCCATTTTTAAATATTATTCCTCAAGGTAATGTTCAATTATCAGAAGTTCAATCTTATATTGATGCAGGGGCTGTTGCAGTTGGAGTTGGCAGACAATTAACAAAATGTGATTCTTATAGCGAAATTACTCAACGTACTAAAAAACTATTGGAGATATTAAAATAAACCATGCTTGATAAAGAATTTGATTTAATAACAATAGGTGAAAGTTTAATAGAATTTTCAACAAACCAAAAGTTAAAAGATGCAGAATGCTTACATAAATACTATGGTGGGGATTCATTAGTTGCAGCAATTTCAGCTAAACGCTTAGGTTCAAACGTTGGTTTTATTACTTGTTTAGGTAATGACGCTTATAAAGAATATATGTTAAATAGCTGGGAACAAGAAGGTTTAGATACTCAACATGTAAAAATCGTTGATGAGAACAACGGAATTTATATGGTATCAAGAACCCCAGGCGAAGAAAAAGAATTCATATATTACAGAAAAAAAATAGCTCCAGCAAAGTTGTCAATTGATGATATTGATGAAGAGTACATTAAAAAAGCTAAAATCATATACGCAACAGGGGTTACACAATCACTTTCTATCGCATCAAGAGAAGCTGTTAAAAAAGCATTTACTATTGCTAAAGAAAATGGTGTCATTACAGCCTATGACCCTAACTATTCGTCTATAATCTCAACTCCTGAAGATGCAAAAGAATATTTTGAAGAAATTATAGAATTAACAGATATCCTGTTTATGAGTTCAAAATACGACACAAAATCTATTTTTGAAATTAACTCTCTTGAAAATATTATCAAAAATGTTGCAGATAGAGGCGTTGAAACGATAATTATAAAATCAAGTAATGATAAGGGTTACCACCTAAGTGATCATAGAATGTCAACATTTATTCCATTCTATACTGATCACGTTGTAGATACGACATCTTCAGGTGATGCATTTAACGGAGCATTCTTACACGCAATTGCAAATTCCTATACACCTGTTGAAGCTGCTAAAATCGCATCAATTGATGCTGGTTTACAAGCTCAAGGCATTGGTGCGATAAAATCAATTCCTCATAAAGATGAAGTTTATAACATTTACAAATCTGAGGAATAAATATGAAAAAAAGATTTGTGCTTTCAGGATATTTCGGTTTCAAAAACTTCGGCGACGAAGCAATTTTGTCCGTTTTAGTAAACAAGCTACAATCTCTTGAACATAGAGTTACTGTTATTTCTTCAAATCCTGAATACACAATAAGCAAATTCAAACACGTAAGAAGCGTTTATACTTTTAACCTTCAATCAATTTTCAACGCAATACGAAAATCAGATTTTTTAATTTCAGGTGGCGGTAGCTTGCTTCAAGACACGACAAGCCTAAAAAGTTTAATATACTATCTTGCAATTATATTTATTGCATTGTTACTTAGAAAAAAAGTAATAATCTTTGCCCAAGGTATTGGACCAATAAACAGTAAGTTTGGGATTTTCTTAACTAAAACCCTGTTAAAACACTGCAAATACGTAAGTGTGAGAGATTCAAAAAGTTTTGAGTTACTAAAATCATGGGGAATAGATTCAGAACTTCTTTGCGACCCTATCTTTTCAACCAAAATAGATAAAGACACTGAAAAAGAGGACAAAGTTGCTATTCAATTAAGAGATTTCAAAACAATGAACGATGATTTTATTGATAGATTAGCAGAAAAAGTTGCCAAAGAATTCGCAGACAAAAAAATCGAAATATTTTCATTCCAGGATTCAATAGATTTAGATGTGTGCAAGCGTTTTGAAAAATCTTTGAGGTTACTAATACCTGACTCAGAAATCACGCTGTATTCTAACCTTACAGACGATGAAACTATTCAAAAAATTTCTAAAGCAAAATACCTTATAGCTATGAGATTTCACGCAATCATTATTGGCTTGTTAGCTGATGTTAAAACACTTGCTATCAATTACGACATTAAAGTTGAAAAGATTGCAAGTGAATTCAACTTACCTCTAATAAACCTACAAACCGAATTCAAAGACGAATTTACAAGCCTAAAATCTCAGGACACAACAGAAACTCAAGCAATTGTTTCGTTAAAAAATTTCAACTGGAAAAATTTCGAAGAAGCAATTAAGTAAATTTTATTTCAAAATTGACAACAAAAATCATAAATTCTAAAATACGGATATGAATACTCAAAAACAACACGGCAATAAAATTACTGATATACCTGAAGAGTTAAAAGACTTCAATTGGGCGGCATTTTTCCTGACCTTTATTTGGGGATTTAAGTATAAGGCGTGGATAACCTTTTTAGCAATACCACTTATACTTATACAATTGCCAATGGGATTGAACTGGGTATTATTAGCAATATTACAGTTGTATTGTGGGATAAAAGGCAACGAATGGGCTTACAGACAGGAATATTGGAAGAGATCAAAAGATTTCAGGATAACCCAAATGAAATGGGCTGTTGTTGCGTTGGCAATATATATTATTTGCCCGCTGCTACTACTTAATTTAAGTGAGAAATTTTTCAAAAAATCAAATAATTTTGTAGAACTTTTACAAAACGCACAATGTGTTAATGCTCAAAAAACTGCCAATAACGATTTAAAGCAAGTTTCAATCAATATAAATTCAAACAGAGAAAGTATAATTAGCCAATTAAACCGTGTTTATAATATTCAAGCTGGTAATACAAGTCAAATTGAAATTTCTAAAAAGTCAGGTGCATCATACTATAAGGATTATAAAATTACAGCTTATAAAGAGGCAAATACACTTTGCACACTACAAAATCAAAACTGCATGATTATTTATTCATACACCTTACCGCAATATAACATCTATAATGAATGTGCATTTTATTTTGATAACTACAAAAGAATATTACCAAAC
>JAZSDA010000027.1:0-29487 GCA_045530955.1 Candidatus Gastranaerophilaceae bacterium | reverse complement strand
GAGATTCTTCGCTCTGCTCAGAATGACAGGGGTAAATATATTGATAATAAAACAAGTTCTTTGGATGTTGGTGGCGTGATGCCCCGTGCGGCCGAGCACAAGAAAATTTTAAAACAAATGACACCACAACAAAGAGCAGCACACGGTGGTAAATATTACAACACCTCAAGAACTGCTAAAACAGGAAGTTTAAGACAATACTAGAATATTTTATATGGATTTAGGATATTATTTGGGTCAAATATTTTCTTGATTTGTCGCATATAATCCAATGCTCCAGATTCTACAACTTCTGAAATGTGAGCTTTCTTTGATAAGCCAATTCCGTGTTCGCCTGATAAAGTTCCGCCTAATTTAATTGTCAATTGGTAAATCTCAGATTTTGCTAGTTTATATCTGTTGTATTCGTCTTTATCGTTATAATCTATTGGGATTTGAGGATGTACACTACCATCTCCAACGTGTCCAACCATACACATATCAAGGTTATAACGTGTACAAATTTCTTGTATTCCAAGAACTAGTTTTGCCAAGTTTTCTCTTGGTACAATCACATCGTCTGTTGTAACGTTTGGTTTTAGTTTTGTACAAGCCGCCATTGATGAACGTCTTGCAGACCAAATTCTATCAGACTCTTCTTGAGTTCTTGAATACTGAATGCTTGATGCAGAATTTTCTCTCAAAATTGAGCAAATTGTACTTCTTTGTTCATCAATAGTTGATGCAAATCCGTCAATTTCAATAATCAATGCACATTCTTTATTTGTTAACAAACCTGTCGGATAAAATCTTTCAACTGTTTGGATAGCGTTTTTATCCATAAAATCAATAGTTGTAGGGCAAATTTGTTTTTCGATAATTTTATTTACTGTTGTTATTGAATGCTCAACTTTATCAAAATATGCCATAATAACCTGAACGGCTTGAGGTTTTGTAATTAGTTTTACAGTAGCTTCAACAACAATCCCTAAAGTCCCTTCAGAACCGATAAACAAACTTCCTAAGTTGTAACCTGTTGCGTTTTTAATAGTGTTTGAGCCAGTTCTGATAAGTTTACCGTCAGCCATTACAACAAGCATATCAATTACATAGTCTTTTGTAGAACCATATTTGAAACATCTTGCACCAGCTGAATTTTGGGCAATACTTCCGCCAATTGTTGAAATGTTTAAGTTTGACGGATCAGGTGGATAATAAAGTCCTAATTTTTCAACTTCTCTTTGTAATTCCCCAACAATAACCCCAGGTTGAACTTTTGCGGTCATATTTTCAGGATTAATTTCTAAAATTTTGTTCATTTTAGAAAAGTTTAAAACAATTCCACCGTGTGTTGGTACGCAAGCCCCAACAGTGTTTGTCCCTGCTCCTCTGCAAATAATCGGTGTCATATGTTTGTTTGCAATTCTGACAACTTCTTGAACTTGCTCTATGTTTTCAACAAAAACAACTGCATCTGCAAGCTTTGACTCTATTGTAGGGTCGTTTGAAGCATCAACAGAATATACGTATCTTTCTTCGATTTCAGAGAGTACGTTTTCTTTTTTTAAGCTGTTATTCAAATCTTTTATTAAAGTTTTAGTCAACATATGATGCTAATTTTTCGATATTTGTACTTAATCTTGCTATTTGTTTGTCGATTTTGTCGATTTTTCTTGTAACTTTAGAATCGTCAATATCTTCAACTGCAGTTAAGATTTTTTCTAATGACATTTCAAGTCTGTCAATTCTTTCTTGTTGAGCTTCGAATTTGTCTTCAAGTCCGCCAAGTTTAGCAATTTGTTTTTCAAAATATGCCAAACGTTCTTGTTGTTCATCGAATTTTTCTTCAATAGAATTCAAAATGTCAGTTTGTTCAGGTACGGATTTTTTCAAGCTATCGATAGCAGATTTGATATCAACAATTTCTTCAGCGTTTGTTGAAATTTTATTCATACTTTCGCTTGCTGAATCTATCCATTCACCCATATAGATAAGAGCTTGACGCATAACCTTATCTGATGCGTGAGAAGTTTCAAGTAGTTTAGTTACTTTATCAACTTTAGTTGTTAATGTATCTGAAATTAATTTTCCAAAATCTTCAAAGTTAGAATTTGTAAGAGCACTTAAGCTATTGATATCAGTAGCAACTCTTTCAAATTTACTTTGTAATTCATCGTCTTTGGTCATTGAGTTTTGTTGAAGTTCTTCAACAGACGCTCCAATTGTATTGATATTTTCAAGAATTGAAGATAAGCGTTGAGCTTGGTTTTCGTCTTCGTTTTCTTGAAGATTACTCAATGCAAGTCTAAGTTTTGCTAAGTCTGATTCGATATCTTGCATAGAGTAGATATAATCAGAATCTTCTTCAGAACTTGTGATTTGTTTTAACTGAGTGGTTACAGTTGCTAAGTTTTGGTTAATTTCATCGGTTTTTTCTTCAACAAAATCTTTGATATCTTCAGATTCTTCAATGAAAGAAATTTGTTCAAATACAGTTGCAATAGCAGCCATAATTGATTCTTTCATCTCTCTGATTGTTTTTTGAATTTGTTTTGTATTATCACCTGTAACCAAATTATTAACTTCAAGAGTTAATTTTTCTAAGCATTTTTTAACCGCATCAGTTTTGCCGTTTTTCTCAAGGTTTTCAATGAAGTCAGTTTGGGCCATAATTAAGGCTTTTACATCTTCAAATCCTTTTTGTGAAGCTTCACCATCAGATAAACTATCGATTTTGTTATTCAATGTTTCTAACATTGATGTAATTTTAGTATCGGTTTCTGAAAGGTTTTTAACTGATTCGATTTGTTCTTCAATAATATTTAATGAATCTTTAATTTCTTCAAATTCGCCAACAGTATCGATTTCTGCGATTACGTCAAGTTTGCTGTTGATTGTGTTTAATAAATTATTATTGCTAAAGTTTTCATCAAGTCTTTCAACAGCATCTCTAACTTCTTCGATTAATTCATAATCATCGTTAGCCGCAAGTATATCTACTTTTTCGTTAATCAAATCAAGCATTGCCTGAATTTGAGGGTCTGTTGTAACGTTATTTTCATTAGCACTTAATTCTGCGATTGCATCTTTAATTTCTCTTACCATATCAGAGTTATCAGCAAGAGTTAAGATATCGATTTTGCCGCTAATTTCTTCTAATAATGAGTGGATTTCATCCCCGGCAATGTATGTTTTGATTTCTCCTAACCATTCTTTAGGGTTAATGGTTTTTGTAAGAAGTTCAATTTTTTCATCTAAAGCTGTTAATAATTTGTTATTGCTAGCTTCAAACGGAATTGTAGGGATTGCCGCTAGGGTAGAAGACGCCTCTTGTTGTTGTTCTTTTGATAAGATTTGGCTAACTTTGTCTTGTAAAGCTAAGATATCTTGTTTCATTAAGTCAAATGCTTTAATGAAGTCAAAATTGTTAGCACCAACAATAACTTCTTTAACTTTAGCTTCAATTGCTTCTTTCATTTCATTTGCGTTAATATTTGCAAATGGTTTGTTGCCAGTTGAAGTTTCATCTGTAGCTTCTTGTTCAACAACAGAAGTTACAGTGATTGTTTCCATTTTGCTTTTGATTGCGTCTAAAACTTCACTGATTTCAGTGTTTTCTTCAGATAAATCCTTGATAAGTTCTGAGAATTTATTAAAGTCTTCTTTTAATTCTGATATAATCTCAGCGTTTTTATCTGTTTCAAACGCTTTTTCGTATTGGTTTGCTTCAAACTCTTCTAATTCAGCATCCAAATCCTCGTCATTTTGAGTATAAGTGTGTTGTAATTCGCTCAAATCACCCAATCTTGCGTAGAAACAAGCCTTAAGTTCTTCAATTGCCGCTATGATTTCGTCGTTATTGATAGAAACTGCAAGCATTGATTTTAATTCTTCGTGTTGTTGAAGTAGGGCTTCGCTAACAGCTTCTGCGATTTCTTGTTTAGCTTCAGCAACAAGAGCTGTTGGATTACCTTTGAATTCCGCAATTTGTTCCATGAATTTTCTGAATTCTGCCATATGGTCAGCTTCAGGAGGTGAAATTCTGTTTAGGTTTTCTTCCAAATCTTCTCTTAAATTATCAATTTTAATAATTACAGAATCGATGTCCCCTAAGATGAAATCTCTAAGATTGTTTTCTGTATCTGTCAATTCTTTTGAAATCTTTTCGTAAGAATCTTCCAGTTTTTCATATGTGCTTTTTGAATATTTTGTGCATTCAACTAAATCATCAATTACTGAATCGTGAATATCAGTCAAGTTTTCTTTTACTGTTTCCTTCGCTTCAGTAGGATTTGCAACAAGAGTTGCAAGCATTTCTTTTATCGGTTCTAATTCTTGCAATAACTGTTCTGTTTGAGCACCTAAAGAGCTGATAACATCTGTATTAATAAATTCTAATTCTTGTTTGTAATCATCAAGTTTTGTATCAGCTTCGTCTAGTTGATTGTAAAGTTCTGAACCTTGTTCGCTAGACTCTTTTAGTTCTCTAATAAAATCAATAATTGTTGCAGTTTTTTCTTCGATAAGTTCTGCATTATAAACGAATCCGTGTTGAAGTTTGTCGTCAATATTGCTTGATAAATCTTCAAGGTTCGCACCTAATTCATTTAGAATTTCAGATACAAAAGCAGAAGAATTAGCTTGTTCAGAATTGCCTAAATCAAGTGAATTGAATGATTCTGCAAGTTCAACGATTTGATTTTTGATTTCAGAAATCTCAGCAAGAGATGGGGTTAAATCAATCGTTGGTGTTTCGTCTGATTCAATTCTTGATTGGTATTCGTCAAGTTTTGCAATAATTGCTGTTATTGCACTTTCGTTTGAGTTTTGATAATTTTTCAAACTAGCTTCGATATCATCAAGTTTAGCTTTTACTTCTTCACTCAAATCTTTATCAGAAGTGTCTAAAATAACCTTGATTTCTTTTAAGTAATTTTCAACAGTTTTAATTGTTTCAAGGTTTTCTTTTTCAACTTCTTTAAAGTTTGATTTTTTGTTTTCAAGAATTTCTTTGATTTCAGAAATTGCATTCTTGATTTCTTCAGCGTTAGTTTTGTTAACGTTAGTCAAATAATCTGAAATTGAATCAAGTTTTTCTTCGATGTTTAGTGTTGATTTATTTATTGCATCTTCGATAGCACTGGTGTTGATATCTGAAAGTTTTGCAAGAATGTTTTCTTGGTATTCTTTGATTTCTGAAAATTTAGTTTTATTTTCTTCTGTGTCACTAACAGAGCTTACAACAAACGCCTTCAAATCCTCAACGAAGTTATCGAATTCATCACCTGTAACAATGTTTTCGATTGACTTTTGAAGTTCTGAAAGGTTTACGATAATAGAATCGTTGTGCATTTCTGTTGTGTTGATGAAGTCGTTTTTCAATTCTTCAATCATTTCGTAAACTTCTGCAACTGTACGGTTTACTTTTTTAACATCAACGTTTTTAGATAATTCATCAATTTCATTAACAACTTTATCCATTGTTTGTAATACAGAAAGAACGTCTTTTTGCTCTGCTTTGTCGTCAATTTTTGATGCAACTTCTTCTGCATTTTCTTTGATTTTTGATGAAATTAGCCATTTTTCGATAGAAGCAGTTTTGTCATAGATGTTTCCGAATTCATCGTCAAAGTTTAGTTTGTCAATCATTTCTTCGATTTCGTCAGCTTTTGAAGATAGATTTTCGATATCATCTTTGTTTGCAACGGCTTGTAGGTTTTCAACAAGACTCAATTGGTTACTGTTAAGAGTTGCCATATCATCGTGAGTTGGCAGTGCATCAAGTCTGTCAGCTAAGATGTCAGTCTTCTTGATAAGTTCTTCTACGGCTTGTTTTGATAATTCATTATTTTCTAAAAGTCTGTCGATGTCTTCTTTTTGAGGAAGCATAGCTAACATTTTAGAAACGTGGTCTTTGATTTCATAACATTCTTTTTCGAATGATAAATCGTTAATCGCAGTAAGAACTTTTAATGTTACAACTTCATTCAAATCTCCAACGATGTTTTTGATTGTGAAAAGTTCTTCTGTTAATTCTGTTAATTTAGAATCTACAGAAGTTAAGTTCTTTTTAACATTGGCTCTTTCGATGTCTTTTGAAAGACTGTCAAGTTTTTTGAATAGACTTTGTAGGGATTCTTCCAAATCTGTTGTGTTTGGAATTGTGTCTATATCTTTAGAAACTTTAGCTAGGGTTTGTTTGATTTCATCTGTTGAATTTGCAAGAGAATCAGCTTTGTTTGTGATTTCAGAGATAAGATCTTTTGTTGCAGTTTCATCAAGTTTATTGTTCATATAACTTGCTGCTGCTTGAAGTTCTTCGATATCTGATTTGTCCGCTAATGCTGTCATTTTTTCTGAAATTTCTTCAGATTTTCTAATGATAGAATCGATAACGCCTTGAGTTACTTTTAGACTTTCGTTAGTTGCAACGTTTGCTAAAAGTTGTTCAAGACTGGCATCACGCTTGTCGATAGAAGTTAGATAGTTTACGATATCACTAACTGCTTTGTACAAGATTTCAACTTGTTCTTTGATTTGTGCGTTAATTGATGTTTGGTCTAATTTAATTAGATTTGTAAGGATTGATTTAAGGTCAGAATTAACGCTATCGATTGTGCTTTTGTAACCATGATTTAGGTTTTCAAAATCATTTCTAAGTAGGGTAATTGTGCGTAGGATATCTTCTTTGTCGGATTTGTCGTTTGAAATTTCTGCAAGACGGGTTTCAATCGCACTGATAAGAGCTTTTTGCTGTCTTGCTTCTGAATAGAAATTGTTCAAGTTCGTAGTGAAAACGTCAAATAATTCTTTGAAATCTGCGTTTTTAACATGCTCATCTTGTTCGTTGAAAATAGCTTTTAACGCTTTTTCAATATCACCAAGACGATTCATTGTAGTTGTGTATTTATCATCAGTAGCTTTGGCTAATTCGCCTAAATAAGCCTTGATTAAATCAGCAGTTGCGGCATTTTTATCCATCAACTCTAATTTACTGTTTATACTAGCTAATAATCTGTCAAAACTCTCACTATTGTTGTTATTAGCTCTATTCATCTCCCTTAGCATTTCAACAATTTGTTCTAATTCTTGAGCCATTCTTCTATCCTTAAAAAATATATATCCCTACATTTTTAATTCTACCAAGTATATGTTTTTTAGTAAATTTAATTTAGTGTTTTTATTACAAATGTTAAGATTTCTTATTTTAAAATTTTATTTGGGTTATTATGTTTTGTAGTTAAATTTAGACGAGGGATATTTATGAGTCATATTGTTATAAATGAGAGCAGATGTAAGGCTTGTTACTTGTGTATTAAAGAATGTCCTAAAAAGTTAATCAGGGTTAGTGAAAAAACTAATGCATTGGGTAATAATGTTGCAGAATTTTATGACCCTAATAATGGATGTTTAGGTTGTGCTATGTGTGCAACAAGATGTCCTGATTTGGCAATTACAGAAGTTTATAGAGGTTAATTATGACAGTTGAATGTTTAACTGGGAAAAAAGTTTTAATGAAAGGTAATTATGCAATTGCTCAGGCTGCTGTTTTAGCAGGTTGTGATTGTTATTTTGGTTATCCTATAACCCCTCAATCAGAAATTGGGGAATATTTAAGTGGAAAGATGCAAGAGTTAGGTAGAGGTTATGTTTCTGCAGAAAGTGAGATTGCATCAATTAATATGGTTATAGGTGCATGTGCAACAGGTGCTAAGGCTATGACATCTTCATCTTCTTGTGCGGTGTCATTAATGCAAGAAGGTTTGTCATATGCTTGTACTGATGAATTACCTGTTGTGTTGGTTAGTGTTATGAGAGGTGGACCAGGATTGGGTAATATTTACCCATCTCAAGGTGATTATTACCAATCAACAAAAGGTGGTGGAAATGGTGATTATAGAACGATTGTTCTTGCTCCGTCAACTGTACAAGAATGTGCAGATTTAACTTACAAAGCATTTTATCTTGCCCATAAATACAAAAATCCGACTATTTTATTAGCAGACGGCTTATTAGGGCAAATGATGGAACCTGTTGAATTTAAGCCTTACCCATATGAAGATATTGATAACTCTGATTGGGCTCTATCAGGTGCAAAAGATAGAGAACCTAGAATTATCCGTTCGTATGGACCTTTGGCTGATGATAGATGTGAATTTTTAGAAAAAATGTTTGCTAAGTATAAAACAATTGAAGAAAATGAAACTTTATGGGAAGAAAAAAATACTGAAGATGCTGATATTGTTTTAGTAAGTTTTGGTTCGACTTCCAGAAATGTTAATACTGCGGCTAAGATTTTAAGAGAAAAAGGTTATAAAGTTGGTACATTTAGACCAATTACGTTGTTCCCATTCCCGAATAAACGATTAGCAGAACTTGCTCAAAAGGTTAAGATGTTTGTTTCTGTTGAGGTTAATATGGGACAAATGGTTGATGATGTAAGACTTGCCGTTAATGGTAAAGTTCCGGTTGAGTTGGTGCATAAAGGCGTTGGTGCACCACCTGATCCGGAAGATATTGCAGCTCAAGTGGAGGGTTTGGTGTAATGGCAACTCAAGTTTTTAAAATTGCAGATTCGTTTAAGAAAAATGTTAAATACACTTTTTGTCCTGGTTGTGATCACGGTGTTGCAGTAAGACTTGTGGCAGAAGTGATTGATGAATTGGGAATTAGAGAAAACGCAATTGTTGCAGCGGCGATTGGTTGTTCTGTAACAATTTATGATTTTATAAATATTGATGCGTTAGAATCCCCTCACGGTAGAGCAATGGCAGTTGCAACAGGTATTAAAAGAGCAAGACCTGATAAGTTTGTATTCACTTATCAAGGTGATGGTGATTTTGCTTCTATTGGTTGGGCTGAAAGTATGCATGCAGCTTTAAGAGGTGAAAAAATTTCATCTATCTGCATAAATAACACAACTTTTGGGATGACAGGTGGACAACTTGGGCCAACAACTATGATGGGGCAAGTTACAACAACTTCTCCAACCGGTCGTAACGAAGAATATTATGGTTATCCAATTAAAATGGCTGAACATATGGCACTTTGTGATGGCGTTGCTTTTAGTGCAAGAGTTTCATTAGATTCTGTTGCAAATATTAGAAAAGCAAAACAAGCTATTAAAAAGGCTTTCGAAGTTCAACTTCAGGGATTGGGTTTAGGCTTTGTCGAAATCTTAGCAGGATGTCCAACAAACTGGAGAATGACACCTGAACAAGCTCACGATAGAGTTAAAAATGAAATGATGCAAACATTTAAACCAGGCATCTATAAAGATATTACAGCACAACAGTAGGTACTAATTATGGAAAAAGATTTTATAATTGCAGGATTTGGCGGTCAGGGTGTATTACTGGCAGGTGAAGTTTTGGCAAATACATTTATGATTGATGATAAAAACGTTACTTGGTATCCGTCTTATGGTGCTGAAATGAGAGGTGGTACGGTTAATTGTACGGTTGTAATGGCAGATGATGATGTTAGTGCGGTTCAAAAATCAAAAGCAGAATTTATTATTGTTCTAAATCAGGCTTCATTTGATAAATTTACATCATGGGTTAAACCTGGTGGAGTAATTATCGTGAATTCATCTCTTGCAGAAGTGAAAAAAACAAGAAATGATATAAATTATGTATTTGTTCCTATCACCCAAATGGCGCAGGAAAAATTAGAAAATATCAAAATGTCTAATATTCTTGCATTAGGAGTTTTGTCAAAAGTGAGCGGTTTGTTTTCTTTAGAAACTTTAGAAAAAGCCTTGAATAACGTGATTCCACCGCATCGTAAGAATTTAATTCCTAAAAATATCGAAGCATTAAAACTAGGCTATGAGTATGATTTATTAAATGTTTAGTTTTAAATCACCTAAAAAGTTGATTTAAAATTTGACAAGACAGTTTATTCTTTATATGTGATATATAAGAGGTTTAATTAAAGTGAAAAGAGAAATACTTTCTTCTATACGTGAAAAAGAAGTTCAGCTGTCGAAATTAAGAGAACATATTGATAAAAGTGAAGTTTGTTCAGATTTATACAATAAGATTTTAATTGAAAAAGCTATACTTAAACAGCAATTGGATGATTTGCAAAATAAATCACTAGTAAATAGAATTAAACATCTGCTTCCACGTCAAGAAAAACTTATTTGCGACTATTTTCGCAGATAGAATTGGTCATACCCCTTGTTTTTTGAATAGGTTTGTTTTATAATTGGGTGTAACTCAAATAAAACAAGCTATAAAGGTGGTGAAAATATAAATGGCAGAAGTTAAAGTTGGCGAAAACGAAAGCATCGAAAGCGCTTTAAGACGTTTCAAAAAGAAAATCCAAAAAGCTGGTATTCTTTCTGAAGTAAAAAAACGTGAAAGATACGAAAAGCCAAGCGTAAAAAGAAAACACAAATCTGAAGCTGCTCGCAAAAGAAAAGTGTAGGATTTAGTTAATAAATTCAAAAGGGAAGTTCAAATGGACTTCCCTTTTTTACGTTTATCCCAAGATGCTAAAACCTACAATTGAGTGAGTTGAAACGTTAAACCATTTATATTCAAGTAATGCTTCAAAATTACATTCGCACTCATCAATTTTACAATCGCATAAATCTTCTATTTTTGATATCTTTACGTTTTTTAGTGCAATAAGACAGTCATGACAATTTTTGCAGTTTTCGTAATAGTCGTGTATCGTACCTAAAATATACATATTGTTTGTAAGTATCAATACTTGTTTTGTGGCATTTTCTTTCATTATGTTGTTCATAATTTCGCCCAAATTTTTGCTCATATAAAAACCTCCTTGTTTGTTTATTTTAAACTTGGAGGTTAGATTTTTATATTCTTCTTTTAGTTATTAAAAAGACTTATTTTCAAAGATGTTTTTGTTTTTTAGTTTTTCTTTAGGAACAATAAGTCCACAATATTTACACGCAAAATTTTCATTTGAACTATCTAGTGGCATAAATAAATGTTCGCAGTTTTCAGAATCTTCTTCTAATCCGTTGATTTCATTTTCTAGCGGGTCAAAAGAATGCTTTGCTGTGTATTTTTTGCCTTTAAGGTATTGGGTTATTAGTTCAAAAATATACATTTTATAAGTTAAAACTTTCCGGTAATAGATAGGCCAATTTTAGAACTTTAATTTCTTCGCCAATTTTCACGATAATATCAACGTTTTCATCGTTATCGCTAAATTCATGAATAACTTCTCTACAAGCTCCGCAAGGTGTGCAGTTATCTTTGTTTGGTGAATAAATTGCAACGGCTTTAACTTTTTTATCACCATTTGCGATAGCTGTTCCGATGGCGTTTCTTTCTGCACAAATTGTCATTCCAAAACTTCCATTTTCGTAATTACAACCAGTGTAAATATTGCCAGAATCCATTAAAACACAAGCTCCAACTGCAAATTTTGAATATGGACAGTATGCGTTTTTAGAAACTTCAACGGCTTTATCCATCATTTCTTGATAAAGTTTTAATGTTATTTCTTTTGTCATAAGGTACCTCTTTTTCTACATTATATTCATATTTTCTTTAAAAGTTATCCCTTAATCAGATGAATACTTTATAAACTTTTTTTACGATAAATTAAAGTTTTAAAATTTTATGCCGTAAATATATTCAGATAATAACAAGGGCGTACTATGGACGTATCAAGAATTGAGGCAATTTCACCAAAACAAATTGATTGGCGTAAATTGACCGCACCAGAGATAATTGAATACAAAGAACAAGGTGTTGATGTCCCAAGCCAATACTTGCAGTGGGCTCAAGGATTTTTGGCTGATGTAAATGCTGCTGATACTGATGAAACAACATACGAATCAGCAAATTCGCAAACCCAAACTCCAGCTGCAGAATCCGCAGCTACAACGACTACTGCTGAGGGAGAAGAAGGAACAGAGGTTCAAGAAGAGCCAAAAACTCCCGCTCAAGCAAAACGTGAAGAAATGGAGCAAGGTGGTGCAACTTTAACAGATGTTGCCGTAGCTTTTATTGGTGATAGTAAAGTTGCTAGACAAGAAACTATTGAATCTGCAGCGTTAATGGCTTCTACTGCAAGACAATCTGATAATGAAATTCAAGCTCTTGATAGTCATATGAAAGAACTTTTATCTAAGGCTGAACAAATTCAATCTGAATTAAAAAATGAGGTTGATAGTATTAATGATGGTGATAACGATCCGACTGCCATAGGTAAAATTAATAAATTAAATTCTCAACTACAGCGTATGGGTATTGAAGGTCAATCTGCCGTAGCAGGAGTTGAGGGTGATTTGAATGTGTATGAATCAACTATAAATGCACAAAGTTCAGTTATAGTAAATGCTCAAGATTTTGGGGCTGAAACTATTGGGGTTGGACAAGACTTGTTAGCATCTGTACGTGGTCATTTGTTCCGCAATTTTAGAGAATTTATATTAGGTCATAGAGCAGAGAAAACAGGCGAAAGAACTGTTGAAATGTCAGAAATTGCAACTGAAGTTCAGACTGAAGCTTCAAATAGAAACTCTGAAAATATTTCAAAAGCTCAAAGTTATAAATCTGAAATTCAAGATGTAACAGGAGTTTCTGGTATCGATGTAAATAAAGAAACTACTGAAAATAAAGACAACAAAAACGATCCTGCAAATGAAGAAAATCAAACTAAAGATATGGCAAGTGCCGATTTAGAACAAATATTAAAAGCTAAAATTCGTAAAGGTGAAAATGTCGGTAACGACCAATTAGCGTAATGATTTTATAGCTTGTTCTATATTTTCTGCTTTATAAATGTAATTACCTGCCA
Organism: Candidatus Gastranaerophilaceae bacterium; assembly: GCA_045530955.1. Lineage (GTDB taxonomy): Bacteria > Cyanobacteriota > Vampirovibrionia > Gastranaerophilales > Gastranaerophilaceae > Zag111. Next base: position 16,722 of record JAZSDA010000027.1, on the reverse strand, counting down.
CAAGTGATGTTGCACCAAAGTCTGTGCAAATTTTTGCAGTTTCTGCGTTTATCCCGCCATCGACTTGAATGATTAAATTTTCAGGTGCGTTAGCTTTGATTGTTGGGATTTTTTCGGCACAATCTTGCATGAATTTTTGTCCGCCAAAACCAGGTTCAACAGTCATTACAAGTAACATATCAAGTTGCGGTAAATATTTCAAAATTTCATTTACGTCTGTTTTTGGTTTGATAGACATACCAGCTTTAATACCGAAAGATTTAATCGCATTGATAACTTCTGAAATATTTTCAGGCTTAACCGCTTCGTAATGGAATGTAATAATGTCAGAGCCAGCTTTTGCAAATGGTTCGATGTATTTTTCAGGGTTTTCAATCATTAAATGAACATCTAATGGTAATTTTGTAACGTTTCTAAGTGATTTTACAACAGGAACTCCGATGGTAATATTTGGAACAAAATGTCCATCCATTACATCTACGTGAATCCAATCAGCACCAGCTTTTTCAACCGCTTTAATATCACGTTCTAAGTTTGCAAAATCTGCTGATAATATTGATGGTGAAACGATAATTTTTGACATTTATACAATCCCTAACTTTTTGCAAGCTGATAATGCACATTTTTGTTCAGCTTCTTTTTTACTTAAACCTGTTTCAACAGCCAAAACTTCATCATTATAACGAACTTCAACTTCAAAAACTTTTTTATGTTGTGGTCCTGATTCGCTGATTACAGTGTAAACAGGAGTTTTTTTAGTTTGACCTTGAGTATATTCTTGAAGAATGGCTTTTGCGTTGAATTTTTCAAAGTGTTGAGCAACATCTTCGATATACGGTTCAAAAGTTTTTTCGATATAGCTAACAATTTCACTGAATTTGCCATCCAGATAATAAGCTCCTAAAATAGCTTCAAAAACGCAAGCACATATAGAATTTAGGTTTCTGCAACCTTGTTTTTCTTCGTGTTTACTCATAATGATAAGTTCTTGAAGTCCATTGTTTTTTGCAATATCAGCTAAAGTATTATCAGATACAAGAATACTTCTGATTTTAGATAGTTCACCCTCTCTTGATTCAGGATATCTTTTGAATAAAACATCAGAAATAGTTAGTTTTAAAACAGCATCACCCAAAAACTCAAGTCTTTCATAACATTGAGTTTCAGGTAATTCGTGTTCTTTTGTGAAAGATGAATGAGTAAGTGCGTGTTTATAAAAATCTTCAGTAATGGTTTCTATTCCAAAGATTTCAGCAACGGACTTCATTAAAACAACCCTTTCACAAAGTTAGATAATGTTGTCATCCATTCTGTATTAAAAATAAAGCATTTGCAGAAATAATACATAATTGGAAGGGTTAGCACAAAGCTATCTGATCTGTCCAAAAATCCGCCGTGTCCAGGTAGGCTTGAACCTGAATCCTTAACACCTGCATCACGTTTGATTAAAGATTCGCAAAGATCACCAATTTGAGCAAATATTGTGCAAATTGTACCTGCAAATATTGACATATACCAAGGTAATTCAATAAAATAACCAATAATAATTGCACCGATAATTGCACAAATTCCGCCACCAACTGAGCCTTCAATAGTTTTATTCGGGCTAATTACAGGAGCTAGTTTGTGTTTACCAAATTTTGAGCCGACATAATAGCAACCAATATCAGTTAATAGAATTGCTGTAAACATTAAAACAACAAATCCTAAACCGCTATCGTATTTATCGCAAGATAAATCTCTTAAAAAGATTAAATGTAGCGGGAACCAACCGCAATAAACCATACCAAGTAAAGTTGTTGCAACGTTTGCGATGTATGGTTGACGACCTCTGAATAGTACCCACATAAATGAGCACATTGCACAGATAGTTAATGTGATTGCCACTAAATCAAATCTTTTGCAAAATACAACAGTTGCAAGAATAAGTTCGGTTATGTAGATAACTTTAAGGCTTGGATAAAAACCTTTGTTGTTCAATATTTTAACATATTCTCTTGAGCCAACGGCAAGCATAAATAGTAGCAAAGCTAGTAAATAATAGCCGCCCAATATTATACAACCCATTACGATTGTACCCATTATGAAACCTGTTAGCATTCTTGTTGCGTGATTATTCAAGCCTAAATTTATCATTATACAGTCATAACCTCTTTTTCTTTTACTGAAACAGCTGCATCAATATTTGCAGTGTATTTGTCTGTTAGTTTTTGAATTTTATCTTGGTTATCTTTAACCATATCTTCAGGAAGATTTTCACTTTTTTCAAGTTTTTTAAGGTTGTCAGTCATATCTCTTCTGATATTTCTGATAGCAACTTTTGCATCTTCACCAATTTTTCTAACGTCTTTAGTAATTTCTCTTCTTCTTTCTTCTGTTAGAGGAGGGAAAGTCATTCTGATACAAGTACCGTCAGAGTTTGGTGTGATACCGATTTCAGCTTTAATGATAGCTTTTTCGATTTCTTTCATAATTGATTTATCATATGGTGTGATAACAAGTGTAGTACCGTCTTGTACTGTAACTTGTGACATTTGTCTTAGTGGAGTAAGTGCTCCATAGTATTCAACGATAACTTTGTCTAAAATACCAGGGTTAGCACGACCTGTTCTGATTGAACCAAATTCTCTTTGAAGTTGGGCAATCGCTTTTTCCATTTTTTCTTCGCCGAATAAGAATAATTCTTCTAAAGATTCTGACATTTTTTACCTCTTTCGTATATTAACTAATGTATGTTCCTATTTCTTGACCATTAAGGATGTTTTTAATTCCGTCTTCTTTTTTGAAATCGAAAACAACAATTGGAATTTTGTTTTGCTTGCATAATGCACAAGCTGATGTATCCATAACTTTTAATTCGTTTTTGATGATATCATCATAAGTCATTTTATCGATTTTCTTAGCTTCAGGATTTGTGTTAGGGTCATCTGTATAAACCCCGTCAACACCATTTTTAGCCATCAACATAGCTTCTGCATTGATTTCAGATGCTCTTAGTGCTGATGCTGTATCAGTTGTGAAAAATGGGTTGCCTGTACCTGCAGCGAAGATTACAACTCTACCTTTTTCAAGGTGTCTGATTGCTCTGTGTCTGATATATGGTTCTGCAATTTGGTTCATTGCAATAGCTGATTGAACTCTGCAATCAACGTTGATTTGATTAAGTGCACTTTGTAATGCGATAGCATTCATCACTGTTGCAAGCATACCAACATAATCACCTGATGCTTGATCCATACCAAGTTTTGCACTATTTTTCATTCCACGGAAGATGTTTCCGCCACCTACAACAACGGCAACTTCAGCTCCCATATCTCTAACTTTTTTAATTTCGTTTGCAATCATTTTCACAGGGTTTTGGTCAATACCAAATTGTTGTTCACCTAAAAGTGCTTCCCCGCTAATCTTTAATAAAATACGTTTATATTTCAAAATAATTTCTCCCTTACTCTTTGCTTCATCCTAACGTAAAGGCACGTTGATGTAAAGCTAATTGTTAATTAGTCTAAAGTTTCTTGAATAGAAATTGATTCGATTCCTTGTTGTTTTTGGAAAACTTTATATAAATCTTTGATTGGTTTTTTAGTTGCAACATCAATCACACAAGTAATTTTAATGCTGTTTGAGTCTGCTACTAATTGTTTTTTAGTAAGTTCTGTAATACTTGGGTATTTATCGATGATGTATTCTTGGATTTTTTGAGCGTTTTCGTTTGCACAAACCAATCCAACTTTGATACGTCTGGTTTTCTTTGTACTTGTTGGTAAAACTTTTCTTTCAAGAACTCTTATAGAAACAAGGGTTAAGATTACAAGGATTGTTCCTGCAAATGCAATATCAAACATGCCAGCTCCACATGCCATCCCAATACTTGCGGCAATCCATAGTGTTGCTGCAGTTGTTAAACCAAGAACAATCGGACCGTTTCTTAATACTGTACCTGCACCGATAAAACCGATACCAGTAACGATTTGAGCTGCAACACGGGATGTATCTCTGATACCTGTTGAATTATCAACAATTACGTTATCACCAGGAGCAAATGTCGGGAATCCGTAAATTGAAATCAAAGTGAATACACAAGCACCTAAACATACTAAAATATGTGTTCTAAGACCTGCGTATTTGTTTGTTAATTCTCTTTCTAAACCTATGCAGAAACCGAAGATTACTGCAAATAATAATCTTACAAAATATTCTAAATTGAATAAATGTGTTAAATTGTCAATGCTTGATGTTTCCATATTCCCCTCTTAATATTCTATTCCTAGTTTTTTATTTCTTTCATCTTTTATTTGTTTAGCTTTTAAATAATATATTTCAGCTTGTATTTTATTGCCTTGTGTTTCAAAGATTTTTGCTTTTGTTTCAAGTGCATCTGTATTTTTAGGATTTACTTTTAATAATTTATCAATTGAATTGTGTGCTGAATTTGGATAACCTTCTTTTAGCTGAATTTGTGCAACATAAAGATACGGTTGTTTTGATTTTGTTTTAGTTGAAAAAATTTTTTCAACTGTTTCTTTTGCGTTATCTAAATCGTTAGTTGCTATATAAATTTTTGCTTGTTGATATAAATTATTTGTACTTTTTGCAATTGTAAGTGCTTTGTCATAATCTTTAGTGTTTATGTAAGCGTATGTTACAAGTGTTTTTGTAGCCTTTGCATCTAAATCTTCTGTGTCAGGATTTAAGTTTTCATAAATTTCATAATAAGAAATTGCTTCTTTATCTTTTTCTAAAACAATTAATGTTGGAATAATTGTTTCAAGTGTGTAAAGTTTTTGAGTTCTGAATATTGAGTATTTTACGGCTTTTTTTAGATAAGGCAAACTTTCAACGTTAGAAAGGTTTATTCCAAATGATAACCAAATAAACAAAAATGGTAAAATCCAAATGAAAAGAAATATTCCAATAGCAATAAGTACGGATGATATTCCTATTGCGATTTTACTATCTGTATTCATACTCCCTTATCCCTATGTTATCTAACTTTACTTTTTGGATCTAATATATCTCTTATATTATCACCTATTACGTTGAATGCCAAAACTGATACAAAAATTAAAAATCCTGGAGTTAAAAGCCAAGGTCTATATAAAATATTTGTAAATTCTTGAGCTTCTTTTAACATATTACCCCAGCTTGCATCAGGCTGTTGAATACCTAATCCAAGGAAACTTAGTCCTGATTCTGATAATATATAAGATGGGACAGATAATGTCATTGCAACGATTACAAAACTTGTTGTCTGAGGCAATATATGTTTTGTGATTATTCTAAGTTTTGAAGCTCCGATTGATTGAGCGGCTTGAACGTATTCTTGATTTTTTATAGATAAAACCATCCCTCTTACAACTCTGGCAAATCCAGCCCAGCCAATGAGTGCAAGAATTAAAACTATGAGCATAAATCTTTGAGTACTTGTCATTCCAGATGGTAATATAGAAGCAAGTATTATTAAAAGATAAAAACTAGGAATTGACATAATAGCTTCGGCAAATCTCATCATTATCGCATCAATTTTACCGCCGAAGTAACCCGAAATCCCCCCATATAACAGACCTATCGGGAATAGTACAAACAATGCCAAAAATCCTATTGTCATAGAAATTCTTCCACCAAATAGAAGCCTTGAGAATACATCTCTTCCGTTTATATCTGTTCCTAAAAGATAAATTCTTCCGCTATCATCTGTTGAGAATAAATGGCGTTTCATCGGTATTATGCCTAAGAATTTGTAAGGCTGTCCTTTTGCGAAGAATTTAATATAGTGTTTTTGACTTCTGTCTAATTTATATTTGATTTCAAGATTAACCGGATCAAATTCTCTTATATAGTTATATGTGTATGGTTTAGATAATTTGCCGTTCTCATCTATTGTGAATACTTTTGATGGCGGAACATATGCCATTGTTCTATCAGAAAAATCTTTTGTATAAGGTGCAATAAAATCTGCAAAAAGTAAGCAGAAATAAATTAGCCCTAAAACAATAAGAGCAATTCTAGAAAATTTATCTTTCCATAATTGTTGCAAGATATCTTTTATCATGATTTCACCCTAATTCTCGGATCAGTGATGATAAGAAGAATATCCGCAATTAAATTACCTACAATAAGCATAACAGCACCCATCATCAATGATGCCATTACAAGATTTATGTCTGATTTTAATACCGCCTCTAAAATTAGTCTGCCTAACCCTGGGTATTGGAATACATATTCAGTTAAAGCTGCACCTGATAGTAACCCTGCAAATTCAAAGCCTAAAAGAGTAATCATAGGGTTAATTGCATTTCTTAGTGCGTGTTTATAAATTACTAAATGTTCAGGTAAGCCTTTTGCTCTTGCAAATTTTACATAATCACTATCTAAAACATCAAGCATATTTGCTCTCATTTGCCTTTGTAATCCTGCAAGTGAGATTGTAAATAATACAAATACAGGCAAGATTAAGTGATGAGTTATATCTAAGAATTTTTGACAAAATGTCATATCAGCAAAGTTTGGACCGGTTAAACCGCCGATTGGAAACCATCCAGTTTTCACCGCAAAGAGTAATAATAAAACTGCAAAGAAGAATGACGGGATTGCCATACCGACACTTGTTAAAACAGTTAGTATTCTGTCAAAATTTGTTTTCCACCTAACGGCGGCTATAATTCCTAATGGAACTCCAACAAGCCAAGTTAAAAGAATAACTAAAGAAGTTAAAAGAAGAGTGTTTGGAATTCTTTCTTTTAATTTTTGGCTAACTTTTTCGCCGTTTGAGGTTACACCTAAATCACCTTGAACAAATGATATTGCCCATTTACCATACTGAACTATAATCGGTTTATCAAGACCTAATCTTTGTTTTTCTGCTTCAACTGTTTCAGGTGAAATTGACGGGTTTAATTTCAATTCTGCAAGTGGATCTACTGGCGAAAGTCTTATTATAAAGAAACTGATTATTGATACCATTATTAGTAATGGTATTGTTTGGATTATTCTTTTTAGTATATATTTGAATGTTTCCATTTTTATTCCTTTATTCTGTCATTCTGAGGTGAGTTTTGTTTAGGAGTCTTCGCGTCGCTCAGAATGACGTCAACCGAAGAATCTCATAATATTATTTTTCTCCAATATAGATTTCTTCGATATTGTGTGTGATTCCTCCAAGACTTGATGGATAGATATTTTTAAATTTATCCCTTATAGCCATAATTATTACAGGTGAATAAATATAAATCATAGGTCGTTGTTCGTATATGATTTCTTGATATCTGTCGTAATATTTTTTTCTATCTTCAAATTTTGTAGCCAACGCTCCTTTGTCAAAGATTTCATCAAGTTCTTTTTCCCAAGGTAAGATGTTAGCTTTTCCCTCTTCAGGTGTTCTCATATTGAACATATGCAATCTTCCGTTCGACATCCAAACGTTTTTGCCGCCATTTGGCTCTAATGGAGAGCCTGTAAGCCCCATAATTACCATATCCCAATCAAATGTGCTTACAAGTTTATTTACAAGTGAATTAAACTCAATCGGCTTGAAGTTAACTTTCATTCCAAGTTCTTCCAAGTCTTGTTTTACCATAACGCCTATGGCTTCACGTTCGGTGTTTCCTGCGTTTGTATATAGGTCAAATTCAACTCTATTGTTTGCTTTATCGTACAAATGCCCTTTTTTATCAGTGTAGAAACCTGATTTTGCAAAGTATTCTTTCGCTTTTTTTGTATCTTTTTCAAATGCTTTTAACTCTTTATTCAAATAAATAGAATTCAAACTTTCAGGGGTGTGGAGTGGTGCTCCAATACCGTTTGCAATATTGAATACCATATTGCGTCTATCGATAGTGTAATCAATAGCGGTCCTGAAATTTATGTCGTTGAACCATTTTTGTTTTGTTGGGTTTACATAAAATTTACCGTTTTTATCTTTTCTATTATTTAAGTTTAATGACAAATACATTGTTCCCGTATTTGGTCCAAGATTGTATAATTTGAAATCTGAATGAGGTTCAAGTGATTTATAACGTGCAACTTTAGCACCTTGCAAACTGATTACATCAAGTTCTTTAGCTTCAAATTTTAGAACTTCGTTGTTTTGATCTCCAACAATTAGGTATATTAATCTATCTAAATAAGGAAGCTTTTCACCATTTGTATTTATTTCGTAATAATTCGGATTTCTCTCAAAAACAACCCTTTGAGCAGGAACGTATTCTTTTAATTTGAAAGCACCTGAAACTACAAAATCTTCGGGTTTGGTGTTTGTTGATAGGAAGCTATCGAAGTATTTTTTACCTTTTTTAACCGCAGGCATGAATATGTGTTTAGGTGCAATAGATGCTGATAAAACTCTGATAAATGGTGCAAAAGGTTTTGGGGTGACAAATTCTACCGTATAGTTGTCAACCTTACGCACAGTTGGGAGTTTCCCCTCAATAACAATTGAATCTCTAAGTGAGGTATCACCATATCCTGCAAAAATTATGTCATTCCAAGTAAATACAACATCATCGGCAGTTATAGGTTTGCCATCAGACCATTGAATTCCTTTTCGTAATTTGAAAGTATAGGTCTTCCCATCTGGTGAAATTGAGTATGATTTTGCAAGTTTTGGGCTTGGTTGCCCTGTGATTGGATCAGTTGAAAGTAATCCGTCATACATAACCGCAGATAATGTGGAAGATGTATTATCTTTACTGTTAAACGGGTTAAATGTTTTTGGTCCTTCACCTAATGTTGAAGAAATTAATTCTCCACCAAACTTTCCAATAGGAGCTTGTGATTGTAAGTAATCAATTTCATCAATTATTACATTTTTCGGGGCTGGATAAGTCTGAGCAAGAGTGTTTTCTGAGCTTGTTGAAGTATTGTTAGAAGATGTTGGAACATCTTTCACTAAGCAAGCTTTACAAAGCACGCCAATAAGTACGATTACAAATATAGCCCTAAACACTCTCCTAATCATGCTTTAAATATAACATAAAAAGTGCTAAATGTATTCGCTTTGTGGATAATTTAAAAATTTATATAAAAATCTTGTTAAATCTGTTGATATATCTTAATAAATCTATTGCAAAAACCTTTCTCAGCGTTGTACAATTTTATCAAAGTATGTTTGGGGCATGCTTTGGGGTAAATGTGTAAAGAGTCGTAGTAACGACTATTAGTAAGTTTAATTATATATTTTTAATCAGATAATGGAGGTTAATGTGTCAGATACCGCATGTGTAGAAAAAGCGTTGAATTTATCAGAAAACGCAGTAAAAGTTTTAGAAAAGAGATATTTGAAGAGAGATAAAGATGGAAATTGTGTTGAAACTCCTGCGGATATGTTTCGTAGAGTAGCAGATACAATTGCTTCAGGTGATTTGCAATTTGGAAAATCTGCAGCTGAAGTTAAAGAACTTTCAGATAGATTTTATGAAGCAATCACAAATCGTTATTTTATGCCAAACTCACCAACATTGATGAATGCTGGTCGTGAATTAGGACAATTGGCTGCATGTTTTGTTTTACCTGTTGAAGATAGCCTAGAAGGTATTTTTGAAACAGTTAAAAATACTGCTTTAATTCACAAATCAGGTGGTGGTACAGGTTTTTCTTTCTCAAGATTAAGACCTAAAAACAGTGTAGTTCGCTCTACTATGGGCGTTTCATCAGGTCCTGTATCGTTTATGGAAGTATTTAATGCTGCAACTGAAGCTGTAAAACAAGGTGGTACACGTCGTGGTGCTAATATGGGTATCTTAAGAGTTGACCACCCTGATATTATTGACTTTATCAATTGTAAATCTGATAACTTTAAATTAAACAACTTTAATATTTCCGTAGCTATCACAGATAAGTTTATGGAAGCATATCTTGCTGGTACTGATTATGATCTTGTAAATCCGCAAAATAACGAAGTTGTTGGTAGAATGAATGCTAAAGAAGTATTCGATTTAATCGTTGATGGTGCTTGGAGAAACGGTGAACCAGGTATTGTATTCATTGACAAAATGAACTACGATAACCCAACTCCACATGTAGGACCAATCGAATCAACTAACCCTTGTGGTGAAGTTCCACTACTTTCTTACGAAGCTTGTAACTTAGGTTCAATCAACTTAGGTTTAATGATGAAAAAAGGTTCAGCAGGTTGGGAAGTTGATTGGGATTTACTTGAAAAAACAACAAGAACTGCTATGAGATTCTTGGATAACGTTATTGCTGTAAATAACTATCCATTACCTCAAATTTCTGAAATGGTTCAAAATAACAGAAAAATCGGTCTTGGTGTAATGGGTTGGGCTGATATGCTTATGAAAATGGGCTTGTCTTACAACTCAGAAGAAGGTACAAAATTGGCTGGTCAAGTAATGGAATTTATTGATTATGTTTCTAAAACAGAATCAATTGAACTTGCTAAAGAACGTGGTAGCTTCAATAACTTTAAAGGTAGTATCTACGATTCAGACAATTACTTGTTCAACAAATACAAAGGAAAATCAGCAGGTAAAATTTCTGATGAAAAATGGGCTGAAATTGATGCAGGTATCAAACAATATGGTTTGAGAAACGCAACAACAACTTGTATCGCTCCAACTGGGACAATTTCAATGATTGCATCAGCTTCTGGTGGTGTTGAACCATTATTTGGTCTTGTATTCTCAAGATTGATTATGGATGGTACAGAAATGCTAGAAGTTAACCCAATTTTCAAAGATTATATGGTTGAAAATGGTTTATACTCAGAAGCTTTGATGTCACAAATTGCTTCAGAAGGTACAATCGCTCATGTTGAAGGTGTATCTGATGAAGTTAAACAAATTTTTGCGACAGCTCATGATGTTTCACCATACTGGCACGTAAAAATGCAAGCTGCATTCCAACTTCACACAGATAACGCTGTTTCAAAAACAGTTAACTTTGTAGAACAAGCAACTCGTGAAGATATCGAAGAAGCTTATATCTTGGCTTACAAAAATAACTTGAAAGGTATTACTGTTTACAGAAACAATTCTCGTCAATTCCAACCAATGAATTTGGATGACAAAAAGAAAGAAAAAACAGTAGAAATGAAGGCTGTTGAATCAGAGCCTATCGTTGAAAAAGAGGAGATTGTGGAAGAATACAACCCAACAGGCGAATTGAAAACTGTTAAATGCCCTGAATGTGGTACAGAAATTCAAATGGCAGAAGGTTGTTTCATCTGTTTGAATTGCGGATACTCAGGTTGTTCGTAAGTTTGAATTTTTAAAATAAAAAAAGACCCTTGATAGGGTCTTTTTTTATTTCTTAATTTTTAATTGTTCAGGGTGTTTTTCAAAGTATGTTTTTAATAAATCTTGGTATATTGGTGTTTTCTTAGCCCAAGCCCACCAAACTTCTGCGTAATACATATTAGGTTCATCCCAAGGTTTAGTTTTACAAATATAGTGTATTAGTTTTTGTTTATGTAGCCCCTGCGACCATTCTTGAGATAACCATAATAGTTGATAGTCATAAACCAATGGCTCAGGTACTGCAAATCTCCAGTTCCAAGCACTTTCTATGTGTTTAATTCTATCTGTGCATACTCTGTTTAGGATATCTTCATCCTGACATAATAGTCGTTTATATCTATCCAGTAAATCTGTCCCGGCTTTTACTAAGTCGATCTTTCTTAGTTCAGCTAGATTCATTACAAGAACCCCGCCATTGATACTTTGACGAATATCTTTTATCGGGAACATTTTGTCATAATATTTTCTGATATCAGATTTATGGTAGTAGCTTGTTATAAGCCCGTAGTTTCTTCCACCTGCAATCAGTGCATTCCCAAGGTCAAAATTATAAAGCTCTGCAATATCATCCAGTATAATAATATCACCATCTAAATAAACGGCTTTGTCATAATCTTCCATAACCATTGGAACATACAATCTTGAGTATGTGTCAGGGGTATAGTATGAGTAGTGGAAGAATTCGTATTCTTCAAAGAATTTTTTAGTGCTAAAAAATCTTATTGAAATGTTATCATAATCTTTTGCCAAATCTATCATTATCTGTTTATTCTTTTCAGAAATTCCTGATTCGAAAATTACGATGTCATAATTGTTTTCTTTAGATGTGTGTTCAATCAATGTGTATATTGCAACAGTTGTGCAAGGTGCGTAATTGTCATCTGATGCAAATACTACATTTATTGAGTTCTCAAATACTTTTTCTAATTTATTCATATCTTAATTATATAGGTTATTGTTATGTTTTCATCACTTTATTGTATGAGATTTTTATTTGCTTTTTATAGTGCGAATTTGTATAATATATTTATGTCTAAAAATCAAATGATAAATTTAATAGCGGAGTTTGGTTGTAATCATTGTGGTAGTATTGATTTGGCGGTCAAAATGATTGATTTGATTGCCGGTTTGGATGTTGATTCTAAAGTTCAAACAATAAAATTTCAAAAACGTACTCCAGAGTTGGTTTTTACCGAAGATGTGTTAAATTCTCCTCATCCAAATTTAGATCAGGCATTTGGTTCTACGTATTTAGAGCATAGACGTTTTTTAGAGTTTGATTTAGAACAACATCGCTATTTGAAGTCTTACATTGAATCAAGAGGGTTAAATTATTCTTGTTCAGTTTTTGATAAAGAATCATTGAAACAAATTCTTTCACTTAATCCTAAAATGATAAAGTTGTCCGCAGTAAATAATACTGATTCTGAAATTTTAAAATTTTTGGATAGAGAATTTGATGGTGAGATACATATTTCTCTTGGTATGACAGATAAAGACGAAGAAAAATTTATTGTTAAAAATCTAAAAAATAAATTTAATAATACAGTTTTTTATGCTTGTACGACAGATTATCCCGTTCAGGTTGGAGATATTTGTTTGTTAGAGGTTCAAAGGTTGAAGCAAACTTATGGAAATGAAATAAAAGGCGTTGGCTTTTCGGCTCATCATATTGGAATTGTGCAGGATATTGCAGCGTTGGCTCTTGGTGCAACTTATTTTGAACGTCATTTTACATCTGATAAAACTTTAAAAGGTGCGGATCAATTTATGAGTTTAGATATTTCTGAATTTGCTCAACTTGCAAAAAATCTTAGAATGGTTGCAGAGGATTTAAAATTTAAAACCCCTGATATTTTAGACTCAGAGATTGCACATAGAATTAAACATAATAAAAAGCAGGTGCTTGTATGTCAATAATTGCTTTAATTCCTGCCCGTGGCGGTTCAAAAGGAATTTTAAATAAAAATATTACACTTCTAAATGGTAAGCCATTAATCTATTGGAGTTTACTAGCTGCACAAAATAGTGAAAAAATTCAAAAGATATATGTAGCAACTGATTCATCTGAAATTAGTTCTGTTGTTTTGAGTTTTGGTTTTGACAAAGTTGAGATATTTAACCGCTCAAGTGAGAATGCTCAAGATTTTTCACCTACAATTGATGTCGTTTTGGAATTTATAAATTCGGGTAAAGTTAATGATGATGATTATTTATGCTTGATACAAGCAACTTCACCATTATTAAAATCTGAGGATATTGATGGTTTGGTAGATAATTTTGAATCTTCAAATTCGGATTCTTCTTTATCTTGTGTTGAATCTCAAAAATATCATTGGACTAAAAATGGTGAACCTGTCGGGCATATATTTTCGGAGCGTAAACCACGTCAAATTCGTACTGAAAATTTGTTAGTTGAAAATGGTGCGATGTATTTAAACAGAGTTGCAAATATAAAACAACATAAATGTTTGCTATCTGGTAAGGTTTACCCTTTTGTTATGAATTACGATACTATCTATGAAATCGATAGTCCTTTTGATTTGAAAATTGTTGAAAATTTAATGAATAAAAGATAAACATTTTGTAAAGATACTGAAATTATGCGATGTTTGTTGTATAATCTATTCAGGACATAAAGAGGTGGATATGGTAACTATGACTTTAAGTAGAATTAATGAATTAGCAAATGAAGTTTTAGATATTGAATCAAATTCTATTTTACGTTTGAAATCAAATATCGGCGAAAATTTTGAAAAAGCAATTGATATTTTATACAATTGCAAAGGTCGTGTAATTGTTACAGGTATGGGTAAATCAGGTTTAATCGGTAAGAAAATAGCAGCGACTATGTCTTCAACCGGTACTCCATCTTATTTTTTACACCCTGCTGAAAGTACACACGGAGATTCTGGTGTAATTACAAGAGAGGATGTAATTATTGCTATTTCAAACAGTGGTGAAACTCAAGAATTGATGAATTTGTTACCACTAATTAAGAGATTTGGTTGCCCGATGATTGGGATGACTGGTAATTTGAATTCTACTTTGGCTAAAGCTAGTGAAGTGGTTATGGATATATCTGTTGAACGTGAGGCTTGTCCTTTAAATAAAGCTCCAACTGCAAGTACTACTGCAACTCTTGCTATGGGTGATACTTTAGCGGTTTGTTTAATGGAGAAAAAAGGCTTTACAAAAGAAGATTTCTTGATGTTCCACCCATCTGGTAAATTAGGCAAAGGTTTAACTTATAAAGTTGTAGATTTGATGATTACAGGTGATAGAATGCCAGTTGTTTCTGATTCATTATCATTTACTTCTGTAATCAATACAATTTCTGAGTTCAAGTTAGGTATGGCTATGATTGTTGATGCTTCAGGTCAATTGACAGGGGTGTTAACTGATGGTGATATCAGAAGAACAATTATTAAACATTCTGACACTTCAAGTTTGCAAGTTAAAGATGTTATGACTGTTAATCCAAAAAGAATTACATCAGACGCATATGCTGCTTCAGCGTTGAATTTGATGGAAAAATTCTCAATTACAGCTTTGGCGGTTGTTGATGAAAATAATATTCCAGTTGGTGTAATTCACGTTCACGACTTATTAAGAGCAGGGGTTGCATAATGGATTTGAAAGAAGTTGCAAGCAAAATTAAATTGTTAGCTTTTGATGTTGATGGTGTTATGACTGATGGCAGTATCACTTATGATGAAAACGGTATTGAGTATAAAACATTCAATGCAAAAGACGGACATGGGCTTGCAAAAATGTCTAAAAATGGTTTTATTACTGCGATAATTACAGGTCGTAATAATGGCACTGTTGATAGACGTGCTACCGATTTAAGAGTAACAGAAGTTTATCAGGGGGTAAGAAATAAATTACCTATCTTAGAGGGTATTATGCAAAAATATGGTTTGGATTTTTCTCAAGTTTCATATATGGGAGATGATGAACCTGATATTTGTATTTTAGAAAAAGTTGCTATTGCAGCTTGTCCTGCTGATGCTGTTGATAATGTACAAAAAATTTGTAATTTCAAAGCTACAAGAGCAGGCGGCAGAGGGGCAGTTAGAGAACTTTGTGATTTTATTTTTGAAAATAGAATCATTGATGAACAATAATTTTAGAAGAGGGATATAGTTATGTACGAAATTAAAACTCAAGCATTTTTTTCTGCAGCACATCACTTATTAAATTATGAAGGTGAATGTGAAAATCAACATGGACACAATTGGATGGTAGAAGCATTTGTTCAAGGTGAATCTTTGAATAATAGCAATATCTTAATTGATTATAAAGTTCTTAAAAAAGAATTGAATGCTGTTTTGGATACTCTTGATCACAAAGATTTGAATGAGTTACCTGAATTTAAAGGTGAAAGCCCATCTAGTGAAATGATTTCTGCTTATATCTACACAAAATTAAAAGAAAGAATTGTTCAATTAAGCAAAATCACAGTATGGGAAACTCAGTCTTCTTGCTGCTCATACTTTGAAGCCGACTAGTAAATAGTTTTGAAAGAGAGTTAATCAATGAATTTAATACAAGCTATACTGATGGGGATAGTTCAGGGCTTAAGTGAATTTTTGCCTATTTCTAGTTCCGCACATTTAGTTTTTACATCAAATTTTTATAAAGTTTTTAAAGATATTCCAGTTGAACAACATTCTACCCAAGAAGTTTTTCTTGATATTATGCTTCATTTGGGAACATTGATTGCTGTTTTGGTGTTTTTTAGAAAAGAAATTTTGGAAATTTGTTCTGCGTTATTTTACGCTATAAAAAACAAAGATTTTTCATCTAATCTTGCAAAACTTGGCTTGTATATTCTTATAGGTACTGTTGTAACGGTTTTACTGGCTCTACCATTTCAAGGAGTTGCAAATTATTTGGTATTTCACCCTGCGATTGTTGGCGGATTGTTAATCCTTACAGGTGGAGTATTATTCTTTAGTGAATATTTATCAAAGAAGAAAATATCTAAAAGTTCTGAAGTGAACTTCAAACAAGCGTTATGGATTGGGTTATCTCAAGGTCTGGCAGTATTGCCAGGTTTTTCACGTTCCGGTTGGACAATGGCAACAGGATTATTTCTTGGTTTAGACAGAGAAACTTCTGCAAGATATTCTTTCTTACTTAGTATTCCGATTATTCTTTGTGCATCAATGGCTTATCCTTTGTTGGAAATTGATGTAAAAGAATTGGTAACTTTCAATTGGTTGGCAATAATTGTTGGTACAATTGTTTCTGGAATTGTTGGTTATTTATGTATCAAATATTTTATGAAATTTATATCAAAATTTTCATTAAACATATTTGGCTATTATTGTGTGATAATGGGGATTTTCACACTTGTATTTTTTAATATATTTGACTAATTTTTATGTTAAAATTTGTAAATATAAAATTTACAGATAACAAAAAAAAATCTTGACATGTATTCTAATGATGGGAAATG
>JAZSDA010000021.1:0-3754 GCA_045530955.1 Candidatus Gastranaerophilaceae bacterium | reverse complement strand
ATTGCGAGCGAAAGCGAAGCAATCTAGCTTATAGTAAACAATGACAAACGTAAAAACAAATCGTCATTCCGGACTTGATCCGGAATCTATCAGTAACGATAGAATTGGCATTGATAGACCCTGAATCAAGTTCAGGGTGACAAAACAAAAAACAAAATAAACAAATCGTCATTGCGAGCGAAAGCGAAGCAATCCAGTAAAACAAAATAAACTGTCATCCTGAACTTGATTCAGGATCTCACAAGAGGTCAAAAAAGTCGTTCGATGGTGAGATAGCGTATCAAGTACGCTATGACAAAACAAAAAACTAATGTGCTACTTAAACTTGAGGTGTTGATTATGGGATTTAGGACTGGCAAATTTATGACAGGAGTGAAGTCTAAAAAAGCATTTAAGACTCTTTCTGTTGCAGCTTTAGTTGGTATTGCTTCAATGGGTGTTGCTCAAGCTCAAGATACAACCACAATAACAACAACTTTGGCTGATGGTACAGAACAAAGTGTAGAGCTTCAAACTACCTATGGTGATGGTAATACATCTGTAACTACAAACTATACTGTTCTAGGTCAAGAAGTACCTTATACATACAAATTTGATAATCTTTACGGTGATACTGAAAATGGTGATACTTCTGTAACCACAGAAGCAACAATTTTGGGTCAACCTGTGGCTTTTAGTTATAAATACGATTCTAATCTTACTACTTATACTACGGCAAATGGTAGTACAACTAATGCCTCAAATTTAACTGGAGCTAGTAATTTCATTAATTGTTGGGTTTCTAGCCTTCATGGGGCAGGTGTTTCAACTGGAGCTCTTAGTAGTAATGGTTCAATAGAGAATATTTCTGCAAATTTTATTAACAATCATTCTTCTGGTGCTGGAGCATCTTGGACTGGAGCATTGAGTAATTCGGGTACTATAAATAATTTGGAAGCTGGATTTATAGGTAATTATGCAAAATCAATGGTATATTTGTCTTTTGCTGGTGCAATTAGAAATTCTGGAACAATCAATAATATAAATGGGGTTTTTGTTGATAATTATTCTGAAGGATCATCAGGTGAGTATCATTCGAAAGTTGTAGCGTCTGGAGGTGCTATTTATAATGAAGGTTTGAATAGTAGTATTGGAGTTATTTCTGCAGATTTTATTGGGAATAGAGCTTTTCGTTCTTCTGAGACAACCAATTCTTCAGCCTATGGTGATGTTGAAGGTGGAGCAATATATAATGCTGCTACTATAAATGATATAATAGGGAATTTTATAGTTAATTATACTCAAACAAATTATACTGCTACGTCTTTTGGTGGTGCTATTTATAACTCAAACACTATTCATGATATTAAAGGTGATTTTGTAGGAAATTATGCAAAATCTAACCAAGGTAGCGCATCAGGTGGTGCTATTTATAATACTGGCTTCATTGATTCTGTAAGTGGAAATTTTATTGGTAATTCAGTGTCATCAAACGGGTATTATGCTTATTATGGAGCTGTTGCTGTTACAGACAATGGTGTAGTTAATAAGGTCGCTGGAAATTTTATTGGTAATTATGTTGTAGGCTCAGTTGTAAGGGGAGGAGCTGTTGGTCTTGATTTAGGAAGTGTAAATAATATTTCTGCCAATTTTATTGGTAATTATGCAAAAGCTACTTCTACAGCTGCTGGAGGTGCTATTTATAGTAGTACTAGTGTAATAGGTGATATTACAGGTGATTTCATTGGGAACTATGCTCAAGGTGGTTCTTTTGCCTCTGGCGGAGCGATTTATTATGGCGGGGGTACTATTGGTTCAAAAGATGAAAATGGCAATCTTGTTGGTGGTATTATTAACTCTAGTTTTATAAATAACTATGCAAAATCAGAATCAGGTACAGCGTATGGCGGTGCAATTTATAATGATAATGGTACAATATCAATTATAAATTCAAGCTATATTGATAACTATGCAAAATCAGAATCAGGTACAGCATATGGTGGTGCGATTTATACAAATAAAGACTTAAGTATTGTCGCAAAAGATGGTTATACTTCTGTATTTAGTGGTAACTACACTGAATCTGCAGGCGTAAGAGATGATAACGCTATAACACTAGATCAGGCAAATTTGAATTTACAAATGACTAATGGTGGTAAGTTCTTAATGCAAGATAATATTATTGCTGGTGGGTCTATTGAGGATTTTTACACAGATTTTGGTGTGACAAGTTTTGAAGAATTTGCAAAAAGTCAAGGATTTGGAGATACTCCAACAGAAACTTTCTTGTCTTGGGTAGATTGTTCAACAGTTGATGAATTTGCTCAACAAGAAGGTTATCAAAATATAGATGAATTGTTAGCTGACTGGGGCTATGAGTCTTTTGATGAATTTTTAAAAGAAGATGTAGGTCTTGCTGGAAATTCTGCTACTGAACAATTGTTAAACGACTATGGATATAATTCGGTTGAAGAGATGCTTGCTGACGGTGGCTATGGTCCATCTACTGTAAATATCCAAGGTGATGATATCAATAATACTACATTCTATTTATTGAATGATATTCGCAATGGTGATGTAAATATTGGTAATACTACAATAAACACAGTTAATAACTTTGTTCATAACTATAACTTTAATAGTTTAACATTAACTGCTGATACAAATATGGTTGTTGATGTAGATTTAGCAAACCAAACAATGGACAGATTTAGTGCAAAAAGTTATGGTGAACATCAAGGCAACCTAAACGTTACTGGTATGAATTTATTATCTGATGCAGTTGATGATACAACACGTATTTTGTTTGCCGAAAACGGCTTAAAAGATAACGTTACAACAACAGTAACAGAAGTGGCATACACACCTATTTATAAATATAACGTATCTTACGATAAATCTGGTGAAGATGGCTATTTTGTATTCGATAGATTTAGTACAGCAAATTCAGGTTCATCTGGTGGTGCAAGTAATCCATCTGAATCATTCAACCCTGCGGTATTAGGAAGTTCTTCAACTGCAACAGTAGGTGCATTAGGTACAATGAACCAAACATTGAATTATGTGTTTAACAACTCTGATACTTATATGAACATTCCATATCTTGAACGTGTATCTATGAAAACACGCAACAGATACGCATTATCACTAACTGGTAATGGTGTTGATATGGGAAGATATTCACCACTTTACCAACCATCTCAAGAAGAAGCATCAGTTTGGGTAAAACCATATGCAACATTTGAAACAGTAGGACTAAAAAACGGTCCAAAAGTTCACAATAATACATACGGTACTTTAATCGGTTTTGATACCGAAATGCAATCTCTAAGACGTGGTTGGGATAGAGTATTCACAGGCTACATTGGTTACAATGGTGCATCTCAACGTTACTCAGGCATTGATTCTACTCAAAACGGCGGTTTGTTAGGTGGAACAATGACCTTGTATAAAGGCAATTTCTTCAACGCAACAACTGTGAGTGTTGGTGCAAGTGTTGCTAACAACCAAACAATGTATGGTAATGAAGACTTTGCAATGTTACTAAGTGGTATTGGTAACAAAACCGGTTATAACTTTGAGTTCAAAGAGGGTAAACTCATTTTACAACCATCAATGTTGATGAGTTACACATTCGTTAATACATTTGATTACACAAACGCAGCAGGCGTACGTATAGATAACAAACCACTTCACGCATTACAACTTGCACCTGGGGTTAAAGTTATCGGTAATCTTAAAGGTGGCTGGCAACCTTATGCAAGTGTTCAAATGG
>JAZSDA010000084.1:0-43887 GCA_045530955.1 Candidatus Gastranaerophilaceae bacterium | reverse complement strand
TTAAGACAAGTTGCATTTGCAGCAAAAGAACTTGGTTGCCAATTCTTACGTGGCGGAGCTTTCAAACCAAGAACTTCTCCATACGATTTTGACGGCTTAGGTGAAAAAGGTTTGCAATATTTAGCTCAAGCAAAAGAGGAAACAGGTCTTTTGGTTGTAACTGAATTAATGGACTCAACTGATTTGGAACTTGTTTGCAAATACGCTGATGTTATTCAAATTGGTGCAAGAAATATGCAAAACTTTAAACTATTAAAAGCTGTTGGACAATGTAATAAGCCTGTTATTCTTAAGCGTGGAGCATCAAGCACTATTAGAGAATTTTTACTTGCAGCAGAACACATTATGTATAACGGAAATGAAAATGTTATTCTTTGCGAACGTGGTTTGAAAAGTTTTGATAGTGCATTTACAAGAAACTTACTTGATATTTCTGCAGTACCGGTAATTAAAAAATACTCACACTTACCAATAATTGTTGATCCAAGCCACGGTACAGGTCAAAGATACTTGATTGAACCAATGGCAAAAGCAGGATTAGTTGTTGGGGCTGACGGAGTTATGGTTGAAGTTCATCACAATCCGTCAAAAGCACTTAGTGATGGCAAACAAAGTCTTTCAATTCCACAATTTAAAGAAGTATTTACAAGACTAAATTCACTTATTGATACCTTACATTTAGAAAAAAGTACAACTGTTTCTGATGTAGATTAACTAAATATTACAAATTGTAAAGCATGTAAACCACTCATTACGTATGCGTTTTGGGTGGTTTTTAAATTTTTCTTTTTACAACCATGCAATTTGCCCTACGAAAAAAACTTTATATAGGTGTAGGTTAAAATTTTTGTATTAAATTTTATAAGGTTAGAAAGGAAAAGTGTATTATGTCATTATTTACAGCTCCAGTAGGTTATGGTTATTCAGCAGCGTATGCTCCAGCAACAACATTTACAAGTGATAGAAAAGTTAATCCTCATAAAGATCCAATTTTCATCGATCCAAGAACTGGTGAATTAACAACTATTAGACCAGGTATTACAACAGATGAAGAACCTAAGAAAAAAGGTAAAGGCGGTTTAATTGCATTAGGTGCAACAGTTGCAGCAGCAGCTTTAGCATTTATCTTCCGTGGTAAAATCGCAAAAATTCCATTTGTAGCAAATAAAGTATTACCAGCATTAAGAAATGCAGGAACTTGGATTTCAGGTAAATGGACAGCAGTTAAAAACTCTGGTATAGTAAAAACTGTAACAGACGGTGTAACAAACGCATATCAAGCAGTTAAAAAATTCGCAGGCAATGCTTGGACAGCAGTTAAAAACTTCTTCACAAAAGCTCCAGCAGGTACACCTTAAGCTAAAGTAAATTTATAAAAACATCGATTGGCGATTTGACTTAATCTCTTCTATCTGAGCAAGATAATCTGAGTTAGTTAAATCGCCAATTGATTTATATAATTTTAACAAACTCATCTGAATATTATCTGCATTCATCTGAACCATATCATTTGCCATTTCTGTATTAGACATGGCAAGTCTTGTCATATCACGAAAACCTGACGCTGCAATTTCTAAAGCCAAATCGTTATCTTTTGCAGTTTTAAAAATAGCTTGAGCAACAACCATTGGCATATGAGAAATCAATGCAACTGCTTCATCATGCTTTTGGGGATTTGTAATAACAGGCTTTGCACCTAGTTTTTCAATAATTTCTACAAGTTCAACAGATTCACCAAAAACAGGTGTAATCACCCATTTTGCACCTTTAAACAAACCCTCAAAAGAGTTTTCAAAACCCTTATGCTCAGTCCCAGCCATAGGGTGAGATGGTATAAATCTATATGGACGTTCTTTTTGACAAACAAATTGTTTCAAAGAACAAACATCTGTAACAATCGTTTCTGATGACAAATAATTTTCTAAAGTATCTAAAATTTCAAGAGTTCTATTCATTGCAGAGCAAACGAAAACCAAATTACAATCTTTTAAAACATCGTAATTTTTATAAATATTTTCGCCCTCTTGTGAATTAGAAACAGCAATAACATCATATCCAAGAGCTTTTAAATCCTTGAATATCGATCCACCAATTAAACCTAAACCAACAATACCAATTCTCACAATCTACCTCTGTTATGAAAGAATTTGGAACGGACATTTTGTACAATGAGCCTTCGGGTGTAATACTAAATTATCTTCTAAATCATACATCCTTGCAATTCTTGTATCCAATAACGCTCCACATTTTGGACATTTCAATCCGCCAGCACCGTTTAAGATAAGTTTTTTCAAACTCTCAATAATTTCTGGAGATACAATATCATTTACTATATCTTTTTCTAAAACTTTAATTTCATCAGGCTCACATTTCAAAACTTTCGCTAACGCTTGTCTTACTGTAACCGCCAAAAACAGTTCTTTTCCAGCCTCTACCTCTTCAACAATCGAAAGCGGGATATTTGCCGCAATAGCAAGCCCTTTCTGTGTTAAGCCTAATTCTTCTCTTTTTAATTGTATAAATCTTGCCAATGTTTTCATAAAAATATCATAACATAAACTCTAAAACCTCCTAATTATTAAGAAATGTTACAAAGGCTAAAGTGTAGATATTGATAGCATTTTGGCAATTTAAAACCCCGAAAAACCATGTCAATTCTAACAGAACATGCAATTTTGAAAAACAGAAATTTTTTATATAAGTACGGGGAATAAAAATTCTAAACGGGGAAAAGAAATATGGCAACTGATCCAATATCAATAGCTAATATACCTTATTGGCCTTGGCTTCCAATGGGTACAACAAATTTCGGTGGGGACATACAAGTCTTTACTGTTGACCCAAGATCAACAGCACCAATCGGTTGTGAATTTAATTATCCTGGATTATGTGCAATCAATGGTGGTTACAACAATTTTGCACCAATAAATAACTGGGGTATAAATAATCCATACCCTTATACAATTTATCCAACTTTCGGATACTACTGCTAAACACGATAACAATTTATAAAGATTACAATTTACACAACACGGGGAATAAAATTATGACAATTGACAGCACATCTTTAGCAAACATACCATACTACCCATATTTACCAATGGGTATTACAAATTTTGGTGGCGACACTCAAGTGTTCACAATAGATCCGCAATCAACAGCACCAATTGGTTGTGCATTTAACCCACAAGGTTTGGCAGCATTAAACGGTGCATACAATCAACCAATATTAAATAACTGGGGCTTCACTCCATCTGTTCAAAACCCATTTGTAGATGTTATGAACAGAACAATTGAAGACGTTTCAGCAGGTTTAGCTACGCAAACAATCAACACTTGCTTGCAAACAATTGCGATGGCAAAAAATCGATTAAACGCGATGTTAATGCAACCTGGATACACAGACAAACAAAAAGCTAAAATTGAAAAATTATTAGAAAAACTTAGCGAACAAGAAGAAAAATTAAACGATTTGGCTGCAGAAACAGATTTAACAGCTAACGAAAGATACAAAAAAGCTGCGGCAATCGAAAATGATATTAGAAAAATCTTAATAGATATTTCAAAAATTGGCAAACCTGGAAGCACATCAGGTGCATCAGGTTCATCAGGAGCATCTGGTTCAGACGATGATACAGATGTAGAAGAAACAGATCCGGCTGATGATGAGGACGGTGATGGCATTGGCGATTACCCAACATACTCAGATGAAGCTCTAATCTTAGCTGATGAATTCAAAAAAGCCATCAACTACACTTGGGGTACAGATGACGAATTATTCAACCAAGTTTGCGACGCAATCGATCAAAACAACGTAATCGATGTAATGTTAGCTTGGCAAGATAACCACTCTTTAGCAGACAATGAATCATTTATGACAGCATTCTTCAAAGATGCTGATGGTAAACAAGGCAGAGTTTACGGCAGAAAAATTGCTAACGCTCTAAGACTTCAAGCTAGAGAACTAGGCGTATTCCAACAATGTAGAGAAGACTTCAACGCAATCTTCAAGGAACTTGACAGTGCTGACGGCTTATTCGGATACGACGTAGATAATAAAATCGCTAAACACTACGATAACATTATCAAAGTCATAGCTGAGAAAAAAGGTCAACCATACGATACATCAGGTTTCAAATACTAAGATATAAATAAAATTCCTCAATATAATATGTGAAAGATTAAAGTAGGTTAGAAAAGTAGTGTAGTAATCTTATAGCCTCCGACCAAGAGTCGGAGGTTTCTTTTTGCTTGAAATCATGTAAAGCATGATTACAAAAGGTTTCGGGATTATTACAACCCCCTTGATTTTTTGGCATGCTCATATTATTATTCATCTTGTAGAGTGCTTACGCCAATAATCACTCAACAAGAAAAGGAAAAACTAATATGTCAATTAACTTAAAAAACAAACAAGAACTTGTTAAAAAATTCGGCAAGAATGAAAAAGACACTGGTTCATCAGCAGTTCAAGTTGCTATGATGACTCAAAAAATCAGCGAACTTACAGAACACTTAAAATCAAACAAAAAAGATTTCGCTACAAAAAGAGGTCTTTTGATGATGGTAGGTAAAAGAAAAAGATTACTTGCTTACATCAAATCTCAAAACCTTGACGAATACAGAGAATTGATTAAAAAATTAGGTATCAGAGGTTAATCTGATAAAACTTTTGAAAGACCGACCTTACAAGGTCGGTCTTTTTCAATAAGAGGGTTGTTATGAAATCATTAAAATCTATGCGTCTTCATATCGGAATTTTTGGGAAAACAAACGTTGGTAAATCATCTTTTCTAAATAGAATTACCAATCAAGATATTTCTATTGTTTCAGATATTGCAGGAACAACAACAGATGTTGTTGAAAAATCAATGGAGCTTTTGCCTATCGGGCCTGTAACTTTTTTAGATACAGCAGGAATTAACGACTTTTCGGATTTGGGCAAAGATCGTGTGGAAAAAACCTTGAAAGTCCTAAACAGAACAGATGTTGCCGTAATTATTTGCGACTATAACGGCATAGATGATTTCGAAAAAAGTTTAATTAATAAATTCAATGAGTTAAAAATCCCGTTTATTATTGTGGTTAACAAAACAGATATCCAAAGGGCAAATGATAGCACTTTAGCTGAATTAAACGATATTTGCTCTCATATCTTAATTACCTCAACAAAGACTGATGACAATTTAACTCATAGATTTAAAGAAGTTTTAGTAAAATTATTACCTGAAGAATTTGTAAATTCACCAAAAATTGCAGGTGATTTAATCCCTGAAAAAAGCACTGTAATTTTGGTTACACCAATTGATAAAGAAGCTCCAAAAGGCAGACTAATATTACCTCAAGTTCAAACAATCAGAGATTTACTTGATTCAAACTGTATAACAATTGTTGTTAAGGAATCAGAATTACAAGACACTTTAGACAACCTTAAAAATCCGCCAAGTCTTGTTATAACAGACTCTCAGGCGTTCAAAACAGTTGATGCAATCGTTTCAAAAGAAATCCCTTTGACATCTTTTTCAATTCTTTTTGCAAGATTAAAAGGAGATTTGTCAGAGTTTGAAAAAGGAGCAAAAGCTATCGAAAGTTTGAAAGATGGAGATAAAGTTCTTATCCTTGAAAGTTGCACACACCACGCAATTGAAGATGATATTGGGAAAGTTAAAATTCCACGACTTTTAAAACAAAAAACAGGAAAAGAACTTGTTATTGAACATTATTCAGGACATGATTTCCCAGAAATTTCTCAATATAGTTTAATCATTCACTGCGGAGCTTGTATGACAAACCGCAGGGAAATCCTTTCAAGAATTTTGCTTTCATCACAAAAACACGTTCCAATAACAAATTACGGAATTACAATCTCATATTGCTTGGGCATTTTAGATAGAGCATTAAACGTTTTTAGAAGATAAATATTATTTTTTACTAATTTCACGAAGTAACATAGCAAACTCTGGAATATCTCTATCTTTTAATAGAAAGGTTTTTGCTTGATAAATATTTGTCATTTCATTTACCGGACCACGTTTATTACCAACAACAATGCAAAAACCTGTTTTGCCGTTTAAATCATATTTTAAAGGTGCATCTTTACCTAACAATTTTGGTAAATCATCATTACTAACAATATGAATTCCACAAGATGAAGTACCTAAACATTCATATCTTTCAACAAGTGAATCCATTACTTCTTTAAATTTTTTAGCACTAAAAACTTCAAAGACTTCATCATTAGCTTTTGCCAAACGTTGGAAAACAATATCTGCAGCAAGGCTGTTCAAACCTTCCGTAAGCTTTACTTTTCCACCTTGGAATGATGGTTGGGAAACATTGTTTCTTTTCATATTGTTATTTACTGAGTAGTTATAATTTGAGGTAATTGCTGAAATTTGCATAGATAAATTCTCCTTTTCAAGATTATTAAACACCCTAAAAAAGATTTTTGCCCATTTCAAGCTCCAAATTTTACATATGGCAACAATTAAACACCAGATTCTGGAACATCAATACGTTTTAGACGTTGTTCAATACGTCTGTACCATTTTAATTTTGGTTTGAATAAGAATTCATAATCCTCAACCTGACCTTGTGAAATTTTAACAAATTGTTTATCACAAGTTTCAGTTAATTTTGCAGCCAAGAAGTTAGTATATTCTTTTCTTTCAATATCCGCTTCAACGTTTGTAACTTCAATACGTTCACCAAAATCCACAACAACTTCAGGTCTGTTATCTCTAAAGAAACAGAAATCAATTGCCACAGGAATCAAGTTAACTTTGCCATATTTTTTAGCGGCATTTTGTGCAATATAAGCCAAACCTGTTTGGAATTCGATTGGTCTATAATGAGGTGGTCTGATAATCCCTTGAGGGAAAATACATAAAATATTTTTCAAATCACTCAACAAATCAACCGAATATTTTAATGCTTTCATAGCTGATTGAGCAGATTTTTTATTAACTGAATAAGCACCACCACGTCTTAAAAGTGGAAATCTATTCAATTCTTCAACCATAAGACGAATTTCTTTTTTACAAATTCTGTGAGAAATATTATATAAAACAATTCCATCCCACCAATTAGCATGTGGAGCAAAAAGGATTGTTGGGTATTTATCATCACGATTTTTGTAGTTTTCTACACCTGTATAACGAAACGCATAAAAACGATTTTGAAGCATATTAAAGAAAAAGAAGTTAGCAACAGCAATCCAAAACGGACTTGTTTTTGCCGGTTTAAATTTCTCTTCTTTGTTTCTTAATTTTGTTGGTGGAACATCTGAATATAATTTCTCTTTAGTAACCATAACTCTACTACCCTAAAACAATGTATTTACGCGTTTAAGAAAACTACCCCTTTATAATACGATTTAAACACCAAAAAAGCAAGCTATCATGGAGTTTATAGGTTTAGAATTGTAACATTTTAGCAAATTTTTGGATTTAGTTGTTTTATTATGAAAAAGATTAGGAGGTCTGAATGGTAAGTGTTGCAAAATGTGTTTCGATTATGGCAGGTGCAGGGTTAGTCGGTGGAGCTGGGTTATCCTATTATGCTCAATCAAGAGTTAACAAAGCCGCAGTAGCTCAAGCAAATGCTATCGCAAAAAATGGAACTATCCCTATCGGCGGAAGAACTAAAGAGGGTGGTTTTTGGGATGGACAAATAACCGTTGAAGATTACGAAAAAAATCTTAAGAAAAAATCTGCAATCACCTCTTTAATTATGGGTCTTGTATCTGCAGCTGGCGTTGCCCTTGTTGCAGGATTAACTCTTCTTCTTAGAGGGAAAATTAAATAATAATAAATTTTTCTATATTTTTTAAAAACTTTGCTATAATGAAAATATGGATAACATTGAGCAAAATTACGAAGATTTTATTTCAACAGTGAGCCACGAATTGAGAACTCCATTAACTTCTATTCGAGGGTTCTCTCAAACTATGCTTTCTTCTTGGGATAAATTAGACGATGAAAGCAAAAAGAAATTCCTTAAAATCATTGAAGAACAGTCAAACAGACTTATTCACTTAGTTGAAAATATGCTTTCTGTAACAAAATTGCAAGGGGGAAACAACCACTTTGTTTATAATGAACTTGACGTAAAATCTGCAATTGAACAAGTTATTTCAATAATCAAAACTCAATATCCAACACAAGTTTTTGAATTCAACCACAACTCAAATGTTCCAAATATTTACGTTGATAAAGACAAATTCCAACAAATTCTAACAAACTTAATCGAAAACAGTGCGAAATATTCCACTCAGATTTTAAAAACTCTAATCACAACAGGAATAAAAAATAACAATGTTGAAATTAAAATTTCAAATATTGGAATCTCTATCGCACAAGAAGATTATGAAAAGATTTTCACAAAATTTGCAAGAATTGATAATCCTCTAACAAGAAAAGTCCAAGGAAGCGGGCTGGGATTATACATCACAAAAAGCCTTGTTGAGAAAATGAGAAGCGAAATTTCTGTTGAATCTGCACCATTAGAAAATAACAGTGAACTTGCTCAAATCACATTCACACTAAAATTCCCGATACTAAATATCGAAGAACAAGCGAGGATGAAATGCAATCAGTAACACTTATCATCGACAAAAGATTAGAACTTTCTACAAAATATAAAAAACTTCTTGAATCTGAAACAAACAAAGTTATCATCTCAAAAGATTTGATAACTTCTATCAAACTAATTCAAGATAAAGAACCTGATTTGATAATCATTTCAGATAGTTTTGACGATGATTTGTCTGATTTTTGCAAACAAGTTCGAGCACTAACTTACAACATGCGACCAATTATTGTTGCAATGTCAAAATCAGCAGATTTCAACGATAGAATCAAAGTTCTTGAAAGCGGTGCGGATGATTTTCTATCAGAACCTGTAAATTCTGAAGAATTTAAAGTGAGAATGACTGCTCATCTTCGTCGTGAATACGAATCAAACTTAGATTCTAAACAAGAATTACCAAACAAAAATTACACAATGCGAGCTATCAAAAGAAAACTTTCTGAAGATAGCAAATGGGCAATGCTATATATCAGTATCGAAAACTTTGAAAGCTACAAACAAGCCTACACCCAACTAGCATCTGACAAATTATTACAAACATATAGTGCAATAATTAAGGCTTCACTAAACGAAAACGATTATATCGGTGAAATCTCAGAAAACATTTTCTTTGTAATCACAGACACTCTAAAAGCTGAACGTTTAGCTAGATTTTTAATCTTTGCTTTTGACTCTGTTGCTAACAAATTTTACGCAGAACACGACCTTGATAGAGGTTATATGATTTTGCAGGGGGATGAATACGCAGGTCGCAGAGCAAATTTTGTGCACTCTACAATTAGTGTAATTACAAACGAATTTACACAATACAAAGATACAACACAAATTCTAAATTCACTAATTCATATTCACACAATGGCAGATGTTCCTTGTCGTTCAAATTATCTAATGGAACGTCCTCAAATCGTTGGTGAAAATTCAATTTTAGAAAAAGAATACAATAACAGAATTATGATTTTTGAAACAGATGAAGCCCTAAGTACGCTTCTTCACACGATTTTAGACATCCAAGGTTATCAAACAAAAATTGTAAATGAATATTCAATTCCAGAAGATGAAGAAATTCCTGCACTAATTTTAGTTGACGCTGGGGATTTAGAAAAGAAAAATGGATTAAATCTTTGTTATCAATTAAAACAACAAGAAAAATTTCAATCTTCAAAAATTATTGCAACATCAATTATTCACGATAAGGAATTGGTTTTAAACACAGGTGCAGATTTGTACTTACCAAAGCCATATGAAATCCCACAATTAATCAAATGGGTAAACGAATTTATCAAAGAATTTAATATGTAACAAAATCGTTTCAAAACCCCAACATGGTTTGACGTAGAACCATGCTTAAATTACTATCATAACAAGAGGAAATGAAGTGAATATCTTCAACTGTCGCCGCAGCCGTAAAAGTCGGAACACTCAAAGAAAACGTCTTATCCACGTGCATTTTGGATAGAACGGAAAAATTTCTTGAAGTGTCCTCTAAGAATAGCTAGAGGATTTTTTAATGTCATTAGGATCAACAGCAGTACGACCACATAGTGCAAAAGTTGGAACATGTCCACACGGACTTCCACTTGGGGCTTGCCCAATCTGTAACGGAATGGCAGGAGGAAATTCTACTACTAAAAGAGATACACCAAGAAATGTAGGTGAAATGTCATATAATCAATGTGCAGCAATCGGGGCTATGCTAAGGGCACAAAAACATGCTAGAGCACAAGCTCAACAAGCACAACAAAACCACCTGCAAGCACTTGCTAACTTTCAAAAAAACATAGCAAATACTCACCAAAGACTTATTGAATTTGCGACAATGATTAACAACACAATGCCTGCAATTATTGCAAAACCAGTGAACTTTGTGCTAACTCAAATTGTTGGTAGAGTCCTTACAGTTATCCAAAATCTTCCAACAACAATCGCAAACTTTACACAAATGGTTAGCCAAAAATTTGCAGAAATTTCGGATAAGTTAGCGGCAGTATATGGCGAATTAAAAGCCGCAGTTGAAGAAAAAGTTTCTAAATTCTTCACTGAAACCAAAAAGAAATTAAAATCTCTATTCTTTGTTTTCGGAACACAAGAAACCGATGATGAAGACAAAAAAATCGATGAAGCAAAAAGGACCTTTGAATTAAAAACCTTTATACACAAACTGTATAAAAAACTCAAAGGAGAAGATGAAAAGGACATAGAACAGGATGCACATTAATCCGTTAAACGATGCGGAAAACAGACGCCAACAACGTAATCTAACAAACTCTCAACGTAAAAACAGTGTTTCTACAAAAGAGGGGGTGTTAGTTAATAACCTTGTAAAAGATAAAGAATGCAAAGACTGTGTTACATTATGCGACACAAAAGATTCTTATATGATTTCGGATGATGTTCCGATGCCAACAGAATTGTATGAAGATAAAAAGATTGTAGATAAAAAACTTGTGCCATTAAGTGCAATCGCACTTGGTGTAATGGGTGCAGTTGCTCTAATGACAGGGTTCGTAAATCGTAGTGCCAAGATTGCACGCAACTTAGCAGAAGAAAAATGGCTTCCTGCGGTAACTAGAAACGTTCAATTAAGTAATGAAACTTTCCAAGTAATTTATCAAATGATTCAAAGCCCAGGAAGAAAAACATTTATTGCGGGTAGCGGGGTTCTAACGCTTTCAGCTATGGCATTTATGGGTAAAACTTTCTTTGATGGGTATAAAGACGTTTGGGTAAAACGTAAAGAAGCAAACATTCAAAAGAATTTACAAGAAAATCTTGTTGCAGTAGAAACTCAATCATTCTCTGGAAAAATGCAAATCATCAGAAGCATGCTTTCAAAATATGCAACAGATTTTGAAAAATACATAACACCAGATGATGAACCAATTCTACCAAATTTTGGAAAAAATAGATTCTCAACAATCCCATTCACATCAGATAAAAAACAACCTGAAGAAAAGAAATTTAGCACAGGAAATATCATCTTAGGTGTTGGTACACTTGTTGGTATTGTTGGATTAGGGTTCTTGTCATTGAGAAACTTATCAAAAAGTAAACTAAATATCCAAGAAGGTTTGGAAGGTGCTAAAAACGCAATTAAAACCATTGTAAGAAATTCAACAACAGAAACTATGGAAGCTGACAAATATAATCTTCAACATATGTTTGTATCAACTGATGCGCCTGAAGATTTTGTCAGAGAACAAGTTGGACTTTTGAAATGGGGAACTGATGAAGAAAAAGAAATTTTTATTAACAAAATTTTGAAAAAAATTCGCACATCAACAACAAAAGTAAACCCAAATATTGGTGGGGACGGTACTCCAAAACCAGCATTCAACTCATTTGTTGACGATTATCGTGCATTTTTCTATAACTGGCTACTTGATACTGCAAACCCACAATTCAAACAACTATTTTTAGGAATTACAGGTATCACTGCAATCAGTTATGGTGGAACATTGGCGGGGGAAGCAATTAAGGAAGTTCAAGTGAAAAAGATTAATGCTGAAACAGAGTTAGACTTACAAAAACGATTAGTTTCAACTGAACTTCGCAACTTCAAATCTAAAAAAGATGCCGCTATTCAACCACTTGTTGAAGAATTCTATAAACAAGTAGATAGCGGTCAAAAATCAAAAGCAGAACTTAAATCAATGGCAGAAAATGTTCTGTTTGAAATCAAAAATGGCCCTCCATTTGTATATTCATAAGAGGTGGGGTAAATATATTAAAATATTTTGTGTCATTCAGAGGGCTTTAGCCCGTGGAATCTCAAAATATTTTGATTAAAAAATACCACAGAACTAAAGGATTCACACATGATACAACCTATTCAATATTATCAACCACAACATCCGCAACTTGTTGCACAAAATCAACAAGCACCTTATTATGCGTGTACATCCTGCCAATTACCAACACCTGAGAGAAACTATTGTGTCTTTGATAAAAATGAAGTTGATTATTTTGTTAAACAAAAAGAAAACGCTCTACCTTATTTGACAGATATTTTGGCTCATTCCAATAATGAAGCTCAAATCACTGAAACTCTTTACATTATGGACAGAATGATTGATGATGGAACAAAAGGAATTGATAAATTGTATCCTGTTTTTGCAAGATTTAATAATACAACATCTCCTAATATCCAAACTTTTTTAGCTGGGATTTACAGGAAAATCCAAGTCCCAGACGCTTTTGGACCGTTAGTTAAAATGCTTATCCAAAACTCAATGCAACCTCATAACCCAAACCAATTATTTGATCCAAACGAAGAAATCGGCGGAGCAATTTTGAGTTATGTCAACGATAGATTTAGAGGTTAGTACATTTTTTTCATACGTTTTTGAAGCATAACAACGGCATTTGCTTCAATTGCAAGTTTTTGACCTACTGCGTCTAGTTTTTCTTTAGTTTTTGCCTTAATCGATAAGTCTTCAGGTTTTACATCTAAGATTTTACATAAAACTTCTTTCATTTTAGGAATATAAGGCATCATTTTAGGAGCTTGCGCAATAATATTACTGTCAATATTTACTATTGCATAGCCTTTATCTTGCACATATTCATAAACTTTTTTCAATAGAATTGTACTATCAATTCCCATATATTGAGGATCAGTGTCAGGGAAAAGTGTACCAATATCATCTAATGCCAAAGCTCCAAGCATCGCATCAATCAAAGCATGAATTAAAACATCCGCATCAGAATGACCCAAAAGTCCCATTTCGTGGGTAATTTTTACCCCGCCGATAATTAAATCTCTGCCTTCAATTAATTTATGAATATCATATCCAATGCCAATTCTATACATTTTTTCAAACTCCGTTTTTTATATTATAACATATTTTTCAATATATGTTATAATTCCCATATGAAGATTGCAAATAACAACTTAAGCGGCGTATTTGTCCAACGTAAAGTAGTAGAAACAGTAGAACAGCCTATTCAATATGAGATGCCTGAGGGTTTACCTTTTTACTACTATTTTAACTTACAATTTGCAATGACATTCATTATTTTGGGAATAATTGCCCTTATTGTCAGTTTTATCGGTTCAGGGTTATTTTATTATTTCATATTTTTCAAGAAAAAACACAGATGTCCAAGATGCGGACACACGTTCTATTACGACAAGAAGAAAGAACCGATTTGTCCTAAATGCGGTATTGAATTACCCCTCAATTAAAACAAACTTTTCAATAGCTTTTACAAAACCGTCATTTTCAACCGTATCGGTAATATAATCGGCACAAGCCTTTAATTCTGGCGTTCCATTTCCCATAGAAACCCCAATTCCACCAGCTTGAATTAAATCAATATCATTATTTTGATCACCGATAGTTAAAATTTCTTCTTTTTTCAACCCCCACATTTTACACAAATGCTCAACCCCAAGTGATTTTTTAGCTTCACCTGAACAAATTTCACAAAAATACGGAGTAGATTTTACAATATACAAATCAGGATAATCTTTTTTTAAGACATCAACCCAACTTGAAACTCTATCAGCATCTTTGATATCAATTGCAAGAATTTTATTAACATCTTTGATTTCTAAATCATCAAAGTTGCAAACTGTATATGGAATATGTTTTCCGTCTGTATAGAATTTTATAATTTCGTTATCTTCTTCAACAAATAAATTGTCATCCAAATAAAGATTTATATGAACTTTATTTTCTCTTGCCCATTTAATTAAATTTTTTGCATAATCAACAGGTAAAGTTTTTTGGAATAAAGTTTTGTTATCACAATCTTTAATCAATGCTCCTTGATAAGAAATAACAGGAGTCCCAAGATTAAGTTCATCAGCAGCGTGTAATGCTGAACGATGCATTCTACCTGTTACAAGAACAACTTTCACTCCGGCTTTTTTCAATCTTGCCATACAATCCATAACAGCAGGACTAAAACCCTTACCCCACTCAAAAATTGTTCCGTCAATATCTGTTGCAATCATTTTAATCATAATTAAAACCCTTTACAAAACGCTCTTGATAATGCACAAATTGTTTTTGCATCATTTATTTTACCAGACTGAATCATCTCAAAAACATCCGCCAGTTTATACTCATAACATTTGATAATTTCACCCTCATCAGGATGTTCACCAACAAATTCTAAACCTGAAGCCAAGTATAAATATAATTTTTCCGTACAAATCCCAGGGGTTGTATTGATGTAACCTAGAGATTTCCAAGTTTTTGCTCTATAACCTGTTTCTTCTTCAAGTTCTCTTTTGCAAGCCTCATTAGGATCCTCCCCAATTTCAAGTTTCCCTGCAGGAAGCTCTAATACAACTTCTTTCAATGGGTAACGATATTGTTTTACAAGCAAAATGGTTTCTTCATCTTTTAATGCAACAACCACAACGCCGCCACTGTGCAATATCACTTCACGAAAAGATTTGTGACCATCTGCAACTTCTACATCATCTTTAATTACGGTAATAACCTTACCATCATAAACGACCTTAGAATTTAATGTTTTTTCTTCAAAATTCATACTCAAATAATAGCATAAGCAATAGAAAGTTTACAATAGAAAACCTTAAAATATTGCCCCCTCACCACAACCCTCTCCTATAGGGCGAGGGAATAAAATGAAAAAATGCAAAAGTTTAGAACCTAAAGTCACGCTCACCTTGTTCTATTTTTTCAAGGTTTTGTTCAACAATACAC
This sequence comes from Candidatus Gastranaerophilaceae bacterium, assembly GCA_045530955.1. Lineage (GTDB taxonomy): Bacteria > Cyanobacteriota > Vampirovibrionia > Gastranaerophilales > Gastranaerophilaceae > Zag111. The sequence continues at coordinate 28,618 of JAZSDA010000084.1, read as the reverse complement.
TCAACTTTTTTGTTTTTAAGCATATGTAATTCTTTTTGAATTAGCTCTTCCCCAACTTTTTTAGTTTCAGGGGAAGCATAATCTTCCAAGTATTCTTTCAATGTCATAATAGCGTTTGGATGACAGAAATTGTGGATTTGTTTGTCTTTGCACATTTCCATAAATCTATCACCAACTCTGCCTTCACGATAGCACGCTGTACAGAAACTAGGCACATAACCAAGTTCCATAAGCCATTTTAAAATCTCATCTAAAGTTCTTCTATCTTCAACTTCAAATTGAGCGGTATCTTCTTCAGATTCTTCTTCTGGGTGAGCATAACCGCCAACACTTGTTTTTGAACCTCCACTAATTTGAGAAACACCAAGTTCTAAAACTCTTTCTCTACATTTTTTAGATTCACGGGTTGAAATAATCATGCCTGTATATGGAACAGCAATTCTAATACAAGCAACAATTTTTGCAAAAGTATCGTCATCAATACCATTATCAAACTGATTAGGGTCAATATCATCCGCACGTCTAATACGTGGAACAGAAATTGTATGAGGACCAACACCAAATACTGCTTCTAAGTGTTCAGCATGCATTAAAAGTGCTGAAAATTCATATCTATACAACTCTAACCCAAACAATACACCCAAACCAACATCATCAATACCGCCTTGCATAGCTCTATCCATAGCTTCTGTGTGGTATTTGTAATTATGTTTTGGACCTGTTGGGTGAAGTCTTTCGTAAGTTTCTTTGTTATAAGTTTCTTGGAATAAAATATAAGTTCCAATACCTGCTTCTTTTAGTTTTCTATAATTTTCAACGGTAGTTGCTGCAATATTAACGTTTGCACGTCTGATTGCACCATTTTTGTGATGAATAGAATAAATAGTTTTTAATGACTCTAAAACGTATTCAATTGGACTATTAATAGGATCTTCACCTGTTTCAATAGCCAAACGCTTGTGTCCCATATCTTGAAGTGCAATAACTTCTTCTTTAATTTCTTCTTGAGTCATTTTTTTACGTGGAATTGTTGTATTTGTCACATGATATGGACAATATACACAACCATTCACACAGTAATTTGATAAATATAACGGAGCAAAAAGAACAATTCTGTTTCCGTAATAATCCTGTTTAATCTTTTTCGCAAGTTCAAAAATTTCTTGATTTTTTTCTTCAATTTCACAGTCTAGTAAAACCGCAGCTTCTCTATGCGATAAGCCTTTTCCTAATCTTGCTTTTTCTAGAATTTTATCGATTAGTTCAACATTATTTTTATTGGCACTAGCATATTCTAACGATGCCAAAACTTCTTCATGATTTATAAACTCTTCTGCTATCGACGACTTCGGATTATACATTTCTCTTAATCTCCCTTAGTACTATGATAAACCTTGAAGAAAAAAAGTAAAGCATTAAAAAAGCGGTTTAAATAACCGCCTTAATTTTATTTTTCAGAAGTTTGTTTTTTAACCCAGTTTTCAAGAACTTTTAGTGGTGAGCGAGTAATTGCTAAAGCCCACGCAGGAACTGTTTTTGTAATAACTCCACCAGCTCCGACATTTGCTCCCTCTTGCAACTCAACAGGTGCAACAAGAACTGAATTAGAACCAATTTTTACATTATCACCAATAATTGTTTTTGATTTAGTTTTTGTTAGTGGGTTGTAATTAGCGGTAATTGTTCCTGCTCCAATATTAACATTTTCACCTAGTTCAGCATCACCAATGTAAGATAGGTGTCCAACATTTGTATTTGAAGATATTTTCGCTTTTTTAACTTCTACAAAATTACCAACTTTTACATTATCACAAACTTCAACACCACCTCTTAAGTGTGCACAAGGTCCGATTTTACAGTTTTTACCAATTTTATTTTTACCCTCAATATAAGTCGCAGGATAAATTATTGTATCTTGACCGATTTCAGTATCTTCACTAATCCAAGTTGAATCAGGATCAACAATTGTAACCCCCTCAACCATATATCTTTCTAGGTTACGGCGATTCATCATTTTTGTTGCTTCTGCCAAATTTAAACGTGAATTGATACCGTAAATTTCATCACTGTTATCTAAAATATAAGCATTAACACTCAACCCTTGAGCCTTACCCCAAGAAATAATATCTGTTAAATAATATTCACCCTGAGCATTATTACTTTGCAACTGACCAAAAGATGCCTTAAATTTTGCCCAATTCAAACAATAAATTCCAGCATTAACTTCTTTTACTGCTTTTTGTTCTGCAGTTGCGTCTTTTTCTTCAACAATACATTTTAAAGAATTATCATCTTCCCTGATAATTCTGCCGTAATTTGTAGGGTTGTCAAAAATTGTACTCATTACTGTTAAATCAGAATTGTTTGATTTGTGATATTCAACAAATGCTTTCAATGTTTCTTCTCTAACTAAAGGAGTATCCCCGCATAAAATCAATACCAAGCCGTCAAAATTTTCTAAACTTGGGCAAACCATAGAAACCGCATGACCTGTTCCCAATTGTGGTGATTGCAAAACTGTTTTTGAATTTTCATAATTATTTTGAACAAATTTTTCAACAGCTTCAGCGTGATGTCCAACAATTACAAACTGTTCAGACACAAAATTTTTCACATTATCCATAACATAACCTAACAATGTTTTACCCATGATTTCGTGTAAAACCTTAGGTGTAGTTTCAGATTTCATTCTTGTACCTTTGCCTGCTGCCAAAATTACGGCTTTAATATCCATATTATTACCCTCACTTGTTATTAACTTTGATATTAATATCCCAAAAATATAATAATTATTCAACAGATGTAACTAATTTGCAATTTTTAGGACACTCAAATTCTTCCACTAAATCCACACTATCACTATCACAAACCAACTTTTTCACACAGAAAGTACTTACCAAAACATCTCCAGACACGCAAGAAAGAATATAATCATCTTCCAATTTTGTTGAAAAAATCGACCTGATATTTTGATTTAATTTAATTTCTGCTTCATGTATTGTCCAAAATCTGTAAAAATCCAAACTTGTAGGATTATCAACTTTTTCACCATAACGTTCCATTATAGCTTTGAAATTTTTATTTTCAGAAATATACTCAACATCTGCCCCTACATTTTTGTTATTAAACGCAACAAGAACGATATCTTTTGAATGAGAAATACTGAAAAACATCCCTCCGTTTTTGAAAAATGGCTTGTTATTTTCCCTTACAATCTCTAAATCTGAAAGTTCATAAAAATGTTTTGCAATAAATTTTGTCAAAAACAAACCGCAAAGATGTTCTATATATTTATCTTCTGATGCATATTCACGGTTATCAGAAAAATATTCCAAACTTTCTCTGCTAATAGATTTTAAAAATTCACTTTTCCTTAAATAAAAGATTTCCATAATCAGTAACTATCTTACCATATAGTTATAAATAATTTCAGATGCTTTTACAATAAATTCTTTTCCTGCAATAGAATTATGCGGACGATTTGCAAGAATTACAACAATATATTTTTTGCCATTTGGTGCAATTACAATACCTGCATCCCCTAACATTTTACCGATATCACCTGTTTTATGCAAAAATACAGCCCCTGGTCCTAAGCCCGCATGAATTAAACGATTATTATGAACATGCCCCATATAATTCAAGATTTTCGCTCTTGATTCTTCAGTTAAGAACTTGTCATTTGCATCGATATTATAAAGCATTGTTGCCATATCACGTGCAGTAGTTTTATTAGTACCTGTCAAGTCAGGCAACCAAGTTTGAACATAAGTATCTTTCAATCCCCAATCTCTAATTGCTTGGTTTACATCAGTCATAGAACCAACTTTTGCCATCAACATATTAGTTGCAGAATTGTCAGATTCAGTAATCATACGGTTTGCCAATTCATCAATTGTATATTCTGAATTATGAGCTCTAAATTGCAAACTACCAGAACCCTCTGTTCTGTAATATTCAGTCAAAGGCATTGTATCTTCTAAAGACATCTGACCAGCTTCGATAGACTTGAATACATCAATAAGAACAGGAATTTTGATAATACTTGCCGTTGCATAAATTTCTGATGCGTTTATATCAACATAATTCTGTGTATCATAATCCCACACAAAAACTGCAGGTTTAACTGTTTTGTAATTCTCCATCAAATTCATCAAGGATTGTGTTAAAACAGGCATTTTAACATTTTCATGTAATGGAGTCATTTGTGCGTGTTTTTCATCCGCAGAGTAACTAAAACCTCTACGACCTAAAAACCAATTATTAGACAGATAGTTATGTGTTGGAAAGCCAATATCTTGCATATCAGCCTGAATTTCTTGATATGGTGTAGGAACAAACATAGCTTTTGTTATGTTATTAAACGAAAATGGTAAAGCACTGAAAAGAACAACTGCCAAAAGCCCTAAAGCAATCAATGGTTGAAGAATACCTTTTTTCTTACGGCTTTTTGGTTTTCTGCGTCTTGGCGTTTGTTGATTTATCGGATTGCCATAATAATCACGAACATTGGAATGCTCATATCTTGCATACCCATAACTACTTGTTCTTGATGTATTAGACGAAACGCGGAAGTCAGAATAATATCTGTCATCGTATTGTCTTGCTAATTTCGGCATTATATCCCGATTCCTCCCTACACTATTTAATAATACATTATATTTACACCCTTAGGCAACTATTTAACACAGATGTTTACATTCAATTGTTAACAAATGTAACAAAAAACTCCCTTATTGAAATTGACCATTTTCAAAAAACTTTATATAGGTGAGAGATTTTTAAAAAATAAGGAGACGAGAACATGGCATTTTTAGCATTAGCAAGTCAAAAGAGTTTATTGACTTTACAAAAAAGTTTTTTACAATTCCAACACGTTTCATTACAGAACCAAGTTAACTATGCAGCATCACAAATGGCAGCAATCGAAAGAGAATATGCTGCAATGGGTGAAGATGCTCCAGACTGTACTGAAGACGCAAGTTTCATTTACTATCAAGACCTTAGTGATCAATTAGAAACTGAAAAAGATTCTCTTGATACACAAATTACAGCAATTGAAAACGAAATTTCAGGCTTGAAAACAATGGTAAACAACAACATCAAGTCAAGCTGTACATTGAACTTATTAGGTTCATAGTAAATTACGATAGATTTTGTTCAAACAGTTCAACCGTGTTGAGCATCAATGACGCAATGGTCATTGGTCCAACGCCACCAGGAACTGGAGAGATGTACGATGCAACTTGGGACGCACTTTCAAAGTCCACGTCTCCACGGGTTTTCCCGTTCTCATCTTTGAAAATCCCAACATCTACAACTACTGAACCAGATTTTAACATTTCCCCTTCTATAATATTTTTTCCCACTGCTGAAATAACTATATCAGCAGTTTTTATTATGTCTAGGTTACTTTTACTATGACAAACAGTAACTGTTGCATTTCTGTTCAATAGCATTTGAGATAATGGACGACCAACAATATTAGAACGACCAACAACTACTACGTGTTTGCCCTCTAATTCAATACCATACTCATCCAAAAGTAACAAAATCCCTTTTGGTGTGCAAGGATAAACTGTTGGCTCTTCTCCTGAGAATAATTTTCCGAAGTTATATGGAGTAAAACCATCAACATCTTTTTTCGGAGCAATTGCATTTATCACATTTTCTTTTGAAATATGCTCAGGTAAAGGTAATTGAACCAAAATTGCGGTAACATTTTTATCGTTACTTAATTCTTCAATTTTTGCCAAAAGTTCTTTTTCAGAAATATCAGCAGGGTAATTTATCACTTGCGAATTGATACCAAGTTCTTCGGCAGTTTTCTTTTTGTTATTTACATAGATTTTACTTGCAGGGTTTTCACCCACCAAAATTACAACAAGAGTAGGCTTTGTTTGAAATCCATCGATTTTTTGTTTCAAACCTGCTAAAAGTTTTTCTCTTAACTTTTTACCATCTAAAATTTGTGTCATTTACTCACCTACTGCTTCGCTTGTGGAAGGTTTAATCTAAAATAAAATTCCTTAATTGCGTCTTGTACAACTTTTGAATCCCTTGAAATTGGGTTCTGAGCCAATTCTTCATCAAATGGAATTACACCCAAAATATCTAAATCATATTTTTTCAAAAGTCCATAAACAGATGACATATCTTTATTATCAACCTTATTGATAACAACACCTAATTGATTACCTGCAGCATATTTTGAACTAAATTCCTCAATACGTTTTGCCAAATGTGCGGACTCTTCACTTGGGTTTCCAACAATAATCGTTGAATCAATTTCAGTGTCAACAAGCTGATTTAAATACTTCAAATCAAATTCACAGTCAAAAATTACCAAATCATAACGACTAATCAATTTTATTACCGCATCATTTATCAATTTGGTTACAGGACAACGACAATCTTTTGAACCCACAAACCAAGAAACAATAATATCAACATTATCATCAATTGATACTAAAATATCTTCCATTGCCCATTCGATATATTCCTGTTTAGACATATCTTCAGGAATACCGGTTTTATATTCGTGTTTACCACTTCTGATACCGTAAATTGTATTTCTGATATCTAAACCAAAGCTATGACCTAATTCACTTGCAAGATCATTATCAAAAAGCAAAATAGATTTTTCAGGAAACATTTCCTTGAAAATCTGCATAAATGCTTTTACTATTGTTGTTTTTCCGCTTCCACCTTTGCCTGTTATTGCAAGTTTTATAGTCAAAATTAAAACCTCTTCCTTAACTCATTTGATAATTCCCAAACCAAATCCATTGCTTTTTGAGCCAAATCAACATTTAAAGATCCTGCCCCGCAAGACGGTGTAACTAACGAATTATCTATAACAAGTTTCTCATCAATACCCTTTTTAGTCAAATACTTAACGGAATTTTCAAAATTTTGAACCAATTCTTCAAGTGTAATCTTCTCTAACGCTACACTATCAAGTGTCGGAACAAGTCCCCAAGCAATTTTGCCACCTTTTTGCAAGAACTTTTCAACCTCTTTATGATACAAACTCAAATGTTGCGAATACGCATATGCATCAAAGTTGATAATATCAACACCTGATTTGATAGGAATCGACCAATCACACTTTCCGCAACAATGAATTGCACTTACTCCACCGTTTTGTTTGATAATATCACTAATTTCTTTAAGCATATCAACAACTTCATTTTCTGAAATCGTTAAATAAGCAGATGTTCCAAGTTGAGATATTGATGGCTCATCCATAAAAATAATTGGCACAACTTCAGGGTTTGCCACTTTCATATGTTTAATTTGCCAAAGTGCTTTCAAAGTTAAAAGTTTAATAATAACTTCTCTCAAAGTTTCATCATACAATGCACTTTTGCCGTTTTTATCATTCAAGATTGATGCTAATGTGAATGGCCCGATAATTTGACCTTTCGCAAATATCGGTTTAATTTCATCAACAATTTGTTCAAAAATAGGAAATGATGAAGAAAACTGTTCACTAATTCCGTATTTTTCAAGTTTATCTGAATTTATATCAGAAATAATTTCTTCATAATCAATAAAAAATTCTTCTAATGCTTCAAAAAATTCATCACTTTCTGAATCAATAGCAAAATTTTCCAGCTTAGAATACAAAAACGAAGGCAATCCTTCCAAAAATTGAAATGTCATGTCTTCGCTTTTGTTAATATTTGCAAGTTGCGGAAAAAATGGAATTTCTGAAAAATCCTTTTTAACCAACAACATAGCTTTTTCAACATTATCGTGAGGTAGTGAACCAATCGCAAGTGCTTGCAGTTTTAAATTAGAACTTTGATTCATCCACACTCCCTTTAATATTTAAAACTATTCAGCTGATTCTTCAACTACTTCTTCGATAGATTCTTTAACTACTTCAGAAGCTGAAACTGAAATTGCTAATTCACATTTAACTTTAGAAGTTAATTTGATTAGCATTTTGTATTCACCGATTTTGTTGATAGGAGCGTTTAGAGAAACTGATTTTCTATCAACTTCGATACCAGCTTGAGCTTGTAATTCTTCAGTTAATTTTTTAGTTGTGATTGTACCGAATAATTTACCAGATTCACCAGCTTTAGCAGATAATTCTAATTTACCGAATTTTTCGATAGCTTCTGCTTTTGTTAAAGCTTCTTGGTGTAATTTTTCTTGTTTAGCTTTGATTCTAGCGATATTTTTTTCTCTGTTTTCTAAAGCACCAGCTGTTGCAACTTCAGCAACACCTTGTGGTAATAAAAAGTTTCTAGCGTAACCGTCTTTAACGTTTACTACATCGCCTACTTCGCCTAAGTTTTGAACTTCTTTTTTCAATATAACTTGCATTTTTATTCTCCTTTGTATTTATATTTCTGCATGTAGCCCTAACATACAACAAAAATACTTATTTGTCGATAGTTTTCGCTAAATTGTTAAAATTCAGTAATAGATTAACCTAATAGGATTAAACTTAACCAGATAAACAAAATTCCTGAAATTATACCGATAATTGATAAGTGCCAATTGCCATATTCTTTAGCTAACGGCAACAATGTATCGAATGAAATATATGTCATAATACCTGCAACAGCAGCCATTAACACCCCAACCATAATATGAGGAACAAACAATCCGAAAATCAACATCCCAACTAAAGCCCCAATCGGTTCAGTTATGCCTGACATTGCAGCATAAAGCATTGCATAACGTTTTTTACCTGTTGCGTGATAAACCGGCAAAGCAACCGCTATCCCTTCAGGAATATTGTGAATTGCAATCGCAAAAGCAACAGACATCCCCAAAGTTAAATCTTGAGTGGTTGTCAAAAACGTTGCCATACCTTCAGGGAAGTTGTGAATACAAATTGCAATTGCAGTCATAAAACCTGCACGCTTCAATTTGTAATGATTATGTGAACTCATCTCAGGACTGTCAGGATTTAATAATTCTTCTGTATCAACGTGATCAGGCAAGAAATAGTCAATTAAAATTGAAACAACTAACCCAACAATAAAACCAATGAAAACAAGCCACTGATAAATATTAGGGAAATTAGCTTTCAATAAAGTTTCACACCCTGGGATAATATCAACAAAAGATATAAAAATCATTACCCCTGCAGAAAAACCCAAACCAACAGATAGGGTTTTCAAATTATCTTTGCGGGTAATGAATGCAATCGCACCACCAATAGCAGTCGTTAAACCTGCCATCATTGTTAAACCAAATGCAATTCCTAAATTATTTTGAATATTCATAAATATACCCTTTGCAAATTTAATACTACCACAAAGAAACTTTTTCATGACCAATACGTCTATCAAAACAGGAAGAGAAAAAGAGGGCAAAATGGAATTATTTAAACATCTTATTTACGAATACAAAAAAGGGGCTAAAGATTTAGCACTATACACCTGCGAAACCAATGACAAACAGACGTTTACAGAGATTTTACAAAAAATGAAAATCCAATACCATATCAACAACATCGGCAGCGGGAAAGTCAATATATTCTTTGGTTCTAACCCATGCCTAAAAATCATACGTGGATTTTCAAGTAAAAGTCTTGATAAATTAACACCCTATGAAGATTTTATACTAGGGATAATGTTAGGGTATTCCCGAAATGAACAATATAACAGACTTTTAGCCAAAATTACCCCGCAAAAAACTTGCTGGTAACTTTTTGTAAAATTCATCCACTCAACCACTTTATTGATGTAACGCTAGAAAATAGCATGCTCTTTAATAACCATAAGGCTTTGCACCCTACATCCTTTTTTAATTATTAAGATATGTAAACACACATACCAAAACTCCAAATAGGCTGAAACCATGTCGCTGACATGATTTCAGCCATGTTTATTTTTTGTAATATTTCAGCGGAATAAATATTTTGGACTTCCCGAAAAACTAAGTTACAATTAAATCATGCTCAGTTTGAGCAGTTTTCTTGTAGAGGTTAAATGATGTTTGAGACAATTAGTAGGAATCTTTTACAAATACAAGAAGAAATCGCACCTTCTAAACCCAGAATAATTGCAGTTACCAAGTATTTTGACGGGGAAGCGATAATTCAGGCATACAATGCTGGATTACGTAACTTCGGAGAATCAAGAGTAATTGAGGCTTCTGAAAAGATACAAAATTTACCACAAGAAGTGAGAGAAAATTCGACTTTTCACCTTATTGGACATCTTCAGACCAACAAAGTGAAACACGCAGTAAAATTTTTCGATTACATTCATTCAGTAGATTCTGTAAAACTTGCTCAAAGCATCTCACAACATGCAGCAGAAATCGGAAAAGTTCAAAAAGTACTTATTCAAGTGAATAATGCGGGCGAAGAACAAAAATTCGGTTTCTCACCTGATGAAGTGTTTGAGGCTTTTGAACAAATCAGACAACTTGAGGCTCTTGAAATAGTTGGGATAATGAATATGGCTCCATTTGGAGCTGATGAAGAAGAGTTAGCTAAACTATTTTCGGAAATAGTAGAAATCCGAAATAAACTAGAGAAAAAATTTAATTGTGAACTGAAAGAGATTTCAATGGGTATGAGCCAAGATTACAAAATTGCGGCAGAACAAGGTTCGACAATGTTAAGGGTAGGTAGAAAGTTATTTAAATAATCGGAGGAAAAGTCAGTGGCAGCAATAACAGATAGCTTGAGAAAAGTTTATGATTACGTAGTGGATAGTTTCCGTGGGGAAAATCCTTTTGTAGATATTAATGATGGTGAAGAATACGATGATGAGTATGAATATGAAGAAGTGGGCAGTGCATTAAGAGAAATCGCTCCAGCATACGCTCAAATGCCTGAAAAACATACTGAATCAAAAGTAGTAAGCCACCCAAGCATTAACAGAGGTGGAAGTGAAGTTATTGTTGTTGAACCACGTTCATTTGATGACGCTGCCACAATCGTTCAACACTTAAAAGACAGAAAAATCGTTATGCTTAACTTACACTTGCTAGACAAAGAACAATCTCAAAGAACAATTGACTTTGTTTGCGGTGCATCTCAAGCATTAAACGGTAGCCCTAAAAAAGTTGGTGACTTAGTATTTGTATTTGCACCAAGCAATGTAACATTATCAGCAGATACAGCACCACAACAAAGCAAATTTAATGATTCTTTGTGGAGAACATCTCTACAATAGAATAAAATTGGTATGAGAAGAGAGATAGTTTAGATAAAACAGGCAGCTTTTACGCTGCCTTTTCTTTTTGTCAAATTTACTTCAATTCTCCACGAATTTTCCACCATAGAAATAATACCAAATAACTTCCGAACAAATCGAAAAATATCATACTTATTAATAAAAATATAAAATTGAAAATAACTATATAAAATATCCACGAAAGATGCATTAATGGTTTTATCTCATCCCACGTTATAAAAATTTCATATAATATTGACCCTAACATAAATATCAACAATGGTAATTCTATACAAAATAAAAATTTCCTTCTAAATTTATTATTGTTTTTCAATTTATATATAAACTCTTGCATAATCTCATTCTTAAATTTATGCTCACAAATATTATACATTACAGGTAGCCAATAAATCCTTAATAGTATGAAACCCAAAAGAATATAACAGATCAAAGAATCATGCTCTGAAAGCTCTTTTCCCAAAAATCCCGCAAAACACCAAAGAAGAGTAGGGAAAAAAATATGTGGCACTAAATTTGCAAGAAAAAGATTGACAAATACAATTAATAGTATTTGCCAATCAAAATATTTTTTCAAACAGTCTAATTTATTTTGAATTTTTAATAACATACTACCTTAATAAAATTTTTACTAAATTTATTACATATTCTATCATAATTTTTCATGAATATGATATATGTTGAAATAATTTTCAAGCTTACCTTTTTCCTGCATGTAATACCCCCAATTATTTAATAAAGTATAAGGATCATAGCCATTTCGATGAGCAAAATCATAATAATCAACAACCATTCCATCAAAATATCCATCAGGTATTATGATATATTTTTTAGAGCTGAAAAGGGTTGCTACACCAAAACATTAGGGACTATAAAAAGTCCTTCCATTTACAAAATTGTTACAAAAGAAATAAAAGGATTTTATGTATTTACCCTTTTACCCCTTACCCCTATTTGAATTTACGCATCATTTTCATGGCTTGCACCATGGCTTGTTTTTCATTTTTCTTACCAAAGCCACTGAACATTTTTTGCATTTTGTTCATTCCGCCCATCATTTGACGCATTTGTTCAAACTGTTTTACATAAACATTCACAGTATGCATATCCATACCGCAACCTTTTGCGATACGTTTTTTGCGTGATGTGTTCATCAATTCTGGATGTTCACGTTCTTCAGGTGTCATACTTTGAATAAATACTTCTATCTTTTTAAATTCTGTATCTGTTGCGTGTGAGATCTTTTCTCTGTCAGATTGTTTTAGATTAACTCCAGGTAACATCCCCAAAATCTGATCCATTGAACCAAACATCTGCATTTGTTTTTTCATATTCAAAAAGTCATTAAATGAAAATTCAGCTTTTTGCATTTTTTCTTGCATTTTCAATGCTTCTTTTTCATCGAAAACTTCCTGAGCTCTTTCTACAAGCGAAACAATATCACCCATACCTAAAATTCTGGTAACCATTCTTTCAGGATAAAAATCTTCTAATGCGTTTAATTTTTCACCAGTACCGGTTAATTTGATAGGTTTTCCTGTACAGTGAACAACTGATAAAGCTGAACCACCACGTGAATCACCGTCTAATTTTGTCAAAATCAAACCTGTCAAACCGATTTGAGCATCAAAATTTTCCGCAACGTGAACCGCTTCTTGACCTGTCATAGCATCAATTACAAGAAGTTTTTCGTGTGGTCTGAAAACTCTGTCGATAATCAAAAGTTCAGCCATCATATCAGTATCGATTTGCAAACGACCTGCAGTATCAAGAATTACAACATTAAATCCATTTTCTTTTGCGTGATTAATTGCACTTTGAACAATATTTTGAACATCAGTTGAACCATCGATTGAAAACACTTCACAACCAATTTCTTGACCTAAAGTTTTCAACTGAGTAACAGCAGCAGGACGATAAACGTCACACGCAACTAAGAGCGGATTTTTACCTTCTTTTTTAAGTTTAACCGCAAGTTTTGCAGAAGATGTAGTTTTACCTGAACCTTGCAAACCTAACATCATAATCAAACTTGGATGACCTGATAAATCAAGTGGTTTTAACTCTTTGCCCAATAACTCAACCAATTCATCGTGAACAATTTTTACCAACTGTTGAGATGGATTTACACCCTGTAAAACATTTTCACCTTCAGCCTTATCTTTGATAGATGAAATAAATGTTTTAACAACTCTCAAGTTAACGTCAGCTTCTAACAAAGCACGTCTGATCTCACGCAAAGCCTCTTGCATATTATCTTGCGTCAATTCTTGAGAATGGGTTTTTGATATAATCCCTTGTAGTTTTTCACTTAAATTATCAAACATTTGAATATCCCTTTTAATATCGTATATGCAAATTCTACCATAAACAAATCTATACTTTTAAAAAACGCAAAAATATGCTAAACTATCAATGTTAAAAGGAGCTTTTATGAAAAAGAAAATATGTATAATTTTGAGTATTTGGTTAATTTTGAGTATAGCCTTTGGGGTATATTATACAAACTCTAAACCAAAACCAAAGAAAACATTTAAACCAAGTCCTATTAAATACGAAGCAAAAGCCGCAAAAGAACCATTTAAAAGTATTGGTATAGAAATCGTTAATATTCATTTGAATAAGACACAACAAAATACCGCTCCATTTATTAAAAAAATGTATGAATTTGGGGCAGAAGATGTTGTAATAACAACAGAAAAAAACAAAAGCCAAGTTTTTAAATATTTACCAACAGTATTTATTGGCAAAGAAAAATATGAAAAGAAAAAAATATGCACAATAGTTTCTTATAAATACAAAGGTAAAAAATACCAAGTTGGCGATTGCAAATAGAGGGGGAATTATGAATAAACGCATTTTATTATCGATTTTAGCAATTTGTTTATGTGCAAGCACCGCACTTGCAACAGGCAACCCTTCAGATAAGTACAAGAAAAACGTTTCTTATCCGTCAGGCCCTAGCTACACAGTTCCTAAAATCAATGATTACAGCACTCAACAAGCAACAAATAGCAATCCTCAAAAAGCTCAATTAGATTCAATTGCTATGTCAATGCTAAGAGCAGCAGAAAATCATCAAGACATTATCAAATACCAAAAACAATTTATGCAAAAAGGTGTAACTGGAATTTGCCCACCTCAAATTCATCAAAAAAGAACACCAAAATGCCCACCGATAAGATTAGAAGTTAATGGTCGTAAAATGAGTGGAAGTAAATGTGCATACACTTGCTATGAATATAATGGCAAAAAATACGATGTAGGCTATTGCAAATAATAGAATTACAAACATAGAAAAATCCCGCCTCTTGTTAGAAGCGGGATTTTTAAATTTGGTCTATATTAGGTTGAGCAAATTGCCCCGTCTGCCTTTTTAGGCAATCTACCAATTTCTAAAAGCCATTGGTAACATATTACCCCGTGCGGCGAGCACCTAGTCTTGAGCGTGACCAGCAGTACCTAATACATCTCTCATTTTGTGCATAACCATTTCTTTAACAGCAGTTCTACCTGGTCCCATGTATTCACGTGGGTCGAATTTATCAGGATGTTCAACAAAGAACTCTCTGATTGTAGAAGTCATTGCAAGTCTTAAGTCTGTATCGATATTGATTTTTGCAACACCGTGTTTTGAAGCATAGTTAAGCATATCTTCTGGAACACCTTGAGCGTTAGGTAATTTACCACCGAATTGGTTACATTTAGCAACGAATTCAGCAGGAACTGAAGATGAACCGTGTAAAACTAATGGGAAGTTAGGGAAACCAGCTTCAGCAAGAGCTGATTTGATTTCTTCTAAACGTTTGAAATCTAATTTAGCTTCACCTGAGAATTTGTAAGCACCGTGAGAAGTACCGATAGCAACTGCTAATGAGTCACAACCAGTTTCTTTAACGAATCTTACAGCTTCTTGAGGATCTGTGTAAGTAGAATCAGCTGCAGAAACTTTAACGTCATCTTCAACACCAGCTAATTTACCTAATTCAGCTTCAACTGAAACTCCTCTTTCGTGAGCATATTCAACAACTTTTTTAGTTAAAGCAATGTTTTCTTCTAGTGGGAATCTTGAACCATCGATCATAACTGATGAGAAACCACCATCGATACAAGCTTTACAAATTTCGAAATCTGCACCGTGGTCTAAGTGAAGAGCGATAGGTACAGTTGTTGTAGCTAATGCAGCTTCAACCAATTTAATTAAGTAAGTTTGGTTAGCATATTTTCTAGCACCTGCAGAAACTTGTAAGATAATAGGTGATTGAGTTTCTTCAGCTGCTTCAGCAATACCTTGTAAAATTTCCATGTTGTTTACGTTGTAAGCACCAATAGCGTATCCGCCTTCTAATGCTTTTTTGAACATTTCATTTGTTCCAACTAATTTTCTTTCACTCATTTGAGTCTCCTTCTTCTTGTATAATATATTACACATGCCTAATCTATAACAAACAAAACTAAACTTCAAGAGATTATAACTAGCTTGCGTCAGGCAATGCCTGACCTACTCACTAACAAAACGGAAATATTTTTAGATTCCACGGACTAAAGTCCTCTGAATGACAAAAATATTTCCGTTTTTAATATAACTATGAGATTCTTCGCTTTGCTCAGAATGACAACTCTAATTTACCCCTAGCCTTCAACAAGCATAGAAGCACCGATAACGCCTGCACTATTTCCAAGTTCAGCAGGTACAATTTCAACTGCTTCACGTTGAACTTTCATAGCACGTTCGTTAATAGTTCTTCTGATTGGCTCAAGAAGTAATTCGCCACATTCAGCAACACCGCCACCGATAATGATTTTTTCAGGGTTAAGTAAGTTAATAACACTTGTTAAGCCCATACCGATATAGTAACCCATTTTTTCAAAAATTCTTTTTGCAACAGGATCACCTGCTTCAGCAGCTTTTGCAACGATGTATGGAGTAATTTCACCATCACCTGCAAGTTCTCTAAATTTAGCAGATTTACCACCTTTTAAATATTCTTGAGCCATAGCAACAATTGAAGGACCTGAAGCAAACGCTTCTAAACATCCGCTATCACCACAACCGCAAAGAGGACCGTCTTCCATTTGTAATTTAATATGACCAATTTCACCAGCAGCATTAGCAGCACCACGAACAACTTTGCCATTAATTACCAACCCTGAACCAATACCTGTTCCAACAGTAATACATACAAAGTTTTCACAGCCACGACCTGCACCGAATTTTAATTCACCTAAAGCCGCACATCTAACGTCGTTATCAATACGAGTTGGGATATGGAATTCATCTTCAATCATTTGAGCAATAGGTACATTAACCCAACCAGGAATATTTGGAGCATTCTTAACAACACCTGTTTTACAATCAACTTGTCCTGGGAAGTCAAAACCAATACCTTGAATATCTTTAGCTTCAGTATTTGTTTCTTTCATCAAATCTTTAATTGCTTGTTTAATATTGTTTACTGTGTATTCATAACCCATTTGAGCATATGTTGGAACACTGTTTGAGTAAATAATTTTACCATCACCATCAACTAAAGCGATTTTTACATTTGTACCACCAACATCAATACCAATTCTTTTTACCATATCTCTTCCTCTTCTTTATAAGTCTAGTCTTATACACTAATCATACATTAAATATCTAATTTATAAAACTGTAAACTTTTGTAACAAAAAACACTCTATTTTTTAAAGTTTAATAGTCAAAATGCCGTAATACAACATGAAAGGCACTAAAAGTTACGAAATCAAGAAAGGAAAGCAATGGGATTAGCAGCATCACAAGCTAGATTATTAACCATAACAGCCCGCAAAGCTGATTGCGAATTCTTGTCTATGAATTTGTCGCATCAGAAACTTGCACTTTCTCGTAACATGGAACAAGTGTCTAGCGAATATCAAAAAGCACTAAACCAAACAAAACTTGTTTATGATTATTATGGTTCAGGCGATAGTGATATGGCATTAACTTATGGATTGATGATGAGTCCATCAATTTACAACGATTATTATCCAAAATTAGTTACAGATAGCAAAAACAGAGTTGTATTAAATTCAGCTTATGCAGCAGCTGCAAGAGCAGCAGGCATTCCTGCAGAAGGCTTGTTAGGTACACCATCAACAGATGTACGTAACAACTTCATTGAATCATTAGCTAATTACGGAATTATTACTCCTACTGAAGCAGTAAGTATTCAAGGTGTTACATACAACAATGGACTTGGCTTAGGTAATGGAGCTTCAGCTTCAGCTGGCTTAACAGATATTACTTATGAAGAATTACTTGAATTAATTAAAGCAAACTGTTCAAGCACTGATTCTTGGGGTCTTTCATTACAAGATAAAGATTGGGATGGTCAAGGTGATACCGATTACGGTGATTTATACCTTGTATCTGCAGATGTTGGTGGCGAAAGCCCACAAGCATCAAAAGAAGCTGGCGGACTTACACTTGACCAATTATTAAGTGATAAACAATACACATTAGGTTGGTTATCACAAAAAGGTGAACAACTACCTATTACAGGTGCACAAGTTCTTCAAGATATCCTTGGAGGTTCTGATCAAAACTTAGGTCTTCTTGATTGGATGTGTGAACAATTCGGCAAGGTATTAGGCGGTACTCCTGCAAGTGATACAGCATTACAATATGCTTACAACGCTGTTTGGGATTTAATTTACCCATCAGAAGCTGTTGATGATATCTTAGAAAAAGACCCATTATCTGGCGAGCCTAAAGACAGAGCTGATGACACAAATTATAAAAAAGACGGCGAAGAATACAAAGCAGTTTTAGACGATCTAGCAGCTAAACCTGGTATTAAAGTTGGTACACAATGGAAAGCAAAAAAATCAGAAACTAGAAATTATCAAACAAAATATGCCGCAGACACTTCTAAATACATTGGTTTTACTTACCATTTTAACGAAGAGGTTAAAGGTTTTGCTACTGTTTTTACTTGGCACCAAGATAGAAAAGATAAATCGCAAATTGATATTAACTTAAACAATATTACCCAAGCATTCTTAACTTCATATGTTCAATACATGGAAGGTATCGAAACATCTGAACTTGAATGGAACAAAGGTAAATTAAGTGATTGTACAATGTACGATCCGGATAGAAGTGATTTTATGTTCACAATCGTTACTGACACTGAAATTGATACAGGCGATTCTCAACTATATGCTAACTTCTATGACACATTATTCAACCAAATCTGCGTAAACGGTTGGACTGAAAACGCTCAAATCGATGACAAAGAATATATGGCTGAAATGTTAAAATCAGGTATGGTATATGTTTCATCAATAAGTGATGATGGTTACTACTACCAAGGCAACTACTCAACAGACAGAAACATCTTGGAAGTTACAGATGAAGATGCTATCGCAAAAGCTGAAGCTAAGTACAACACAGAAAAAACTAAAATCGAAAACAAAGAACAAACAATCGATTTAAAAATGAAAAACTTAGACACTGAAATTTCTTCACTGACAACCGAATATGATACAACCAAAGGTATTATATCGAAAGCCATCGAAAAAGGATTTAAACGATACGAAGCATAAAAAAAGACCACACAAAGTGGTCTTTTTTACTATTATGAGATTCTTCGCTTCGCTCAGAATGACAGACTTGCGTCATCCTGAGGGTTTATCCCGAAGGATCCCTATTAAACTCTTCTGTTTTGGATTCTTCGCTTCGCTCAGAATGACTACATCTTACACTTTTTGGAATACGAAAATATATTCGTGAGTAAAGATACTAAAGCCACCTGCTAACGCTCTATAACGCCACAAATTAGCAGTTCTACCTTTTCCTCTTTCATTACCTTGAATATCTTTTACAATTGTAGATTTCAAGACAAATCCTAATTTTCTCATTCTGTTCATACATTCAAAACCTAAAGGCTGAACTTCTGAATTTTTATAGCTATCACCAATGATTAAGCAAGCAAAACGACCTTTTTCAAGCATATCATAACCGTTTTTGGCAACTTTTTCGAACATATCATAGAATTCTTCTGTTGATTCACAGTTTGATAAGTCTTCTTTTTTGTCTGAGAACTTGATAATATCGTCATAAGGCGGGTGAAGCATCAAGAATTGAGCTTTCTTTTCACCTAAAATATCAAGACCTGCTTGAATTTTGTCTTTAACAACTTCTGAAGATGAATCACCACAAATAATTCTCACATCTGTAACAAGTTGTTTTGGAGTAAATTTTTCAGAAACACTTTCTGCCAAATCTTCTTTTAATTCAACACCAATACAACGTCTTTCCATATTGATAGCTTCGATACCTGAAGTACCTGAACCGAAGAACAAATCAAGAACAACATCACCCTTTTTAGTGTATCTTTCATACATTTGTTGTGCGATTTGTGGAATATAGTTACCGTGATATTCGTTTGAATGTCCGTGTTGTTTTAATCTTGATGGGAATTGCCACAATGTACCTGTCAAAATGTGAGCATAATCTTTCCATTTTTTCAAATTGATATCGCTGTATTTTGTAGTCTTAACCTCAGGTTGTTTTACTACTTGCAAATCAGCCTGTTTTTTTGGTTGTAATTTTAAATTTGTATTAGCTCTTCTCACCAAAATTGTCCCCTTGTCTGTATATATTTTTCTACATTCTTAGCTTACAAAAATGTTTCAAATTTGTAATCAAACATTTAGATGATTTTGTGTTTGGTGTAGATTGAGATAGAGGTTTAGGGAAAAGTTATGGCAAGAATAAAACAATTATCAAAACACTTAATCAACCAAATTGCAGCAGGCGAAGTTATTGAACGCCCAGCATCAGTTGTAAAAGAATTAACAGAAAACTCAATTGATGCAGGAGCAACAAGAGTTAGCGTTGAAATTAACAACGACTGCCGTGATATTAGAGTTGCTGATAATGGTTGCGGAATTCATCCTGACGATATTTTGCTTGCTTTTTCAAAACACGCAACAAGCAAACTTCAAGAAGACGAAGACCTATTTGATATCAAAACCCTTGGTTTCCGTGGTGAAGCTCTTGCCAGTATAATTTCAATATCTAAACTAACATGTACAACAAGAACAAAAGATTTTGAAACTGGAACAAAAGTAAAATGTGAAAACTCTGAAGTTTCTCAAGTTGAAACAGGTTGTGCTGTCGGAACAATTATGGATATCAAAGATTTGTTCTACAATGTTCCTGTCCGTTTGAAATTTTTAAAAAACTCAAATACAGAATTTTCATACATCCAAGAAATCGTGCAATCTCTTGCACTTTCTCATCCTGAAGTTTCAATTGAATTGAAAAAATTAGGTAAAACCGTTCTAAAAACAACCGGTCAGGGTAACTTAACTCAAACAATTAAAGAAGTTTACTCATCAGATGTAACTAATAACCTTAAAGAAGTTTTAAAAACAGACGAACTTTCAGGACTAAAAATGTCAGGTTTTGTAAGCACTCCTGATTACACCCGCTCAAGTAAAAAGAGTTATCACTTGTACATCAATTCACGCAGCGTAAAATGTCCTGTTTTTCAAAAGGCCATTGATACTGTGTATAGAAACCTTACCGCAAACAACAAATATCCATTTGTTGTCTTGAACCTTGAAATTCCAACACACGATGTTGATGTAAACGTTCACCCGACAAAAAAAGAAGTTCGTTATAAAAATCCAAACCAAATATTCAACTTTATTTACTCATCAGTTGAAGCGGGTTTATCAAATTATGTTGAAAAGAATTACACTCCAATCTACTCTCACAAAACAGAAGAGGCTCCAGTTGAAACTCCAGCCCCTGAACAAAGTGTAATTCAATTCCCAACAGCACAAAAAGATTTTTATGTTGATAAAGACTCAGATACAATGTTTATCTCAGACCGTGCAATGGACAAAATCGAAACACCAAACTTGTCAAACCCTGAGCAAAAACAGATTTTCACCCCTCAACAAGTTCAACCACAAGAACCTGAGGAAAAAATTATTGGTCAATACAACGACACCTACATCCTAATCGACACAGAAGAAGGTTTAGAAATTGTTGACCAACACATTGCAGAAGAACGCTACATTTATGAAAAACTAAAATCAGAAAAGAACGTAATTTCACAAATGTTATTCGTTTCTGACGTTATTGAAATTTCATCATCTGAAAGTGAATTAATCAAGGAAAACCTAGATAAATTCGAACGTTTCGGCTACGGAATAGAGTTTCTAAAAGATACTGAAATAATCTTCCGTAAAGTCCCTCAGTTATTGGCTAAAGCCAATCCAAAAGACATCTTAGCAGACATTTTAGAAAACATTGATGGGGACATCGATAATTTAGAAGAAAAAATTCTAATCACAACATCTTGCAAGGCATCTGTTAAAGCCAATACAAAACTTTCAATTTGGCAAATGCAAGAAATCATCAAAAAATGGCGAACTACAAAAATGCCATACACTTGCCCACACGGACGACCAATTTCAAGGGTTATCCCACACAAAGAACTTGCAGGATTTTTCCAAAGAAATAAATAAAACTAAAAAGAGAGGATGTTTAGAACATCCTCTCTTTTTATCTTCTTGATTATACTTCTTATTCTCTGATTTTATTTTCGTTTCCGTCAATAAGTCTTTTGATATTTTCTCTATGCAAATAAATTACATAAATTGCAGCAACTAATGCATAGAAAGTATAAGCAGACGGTGCATTTAATAACGCCATAAATATCGGAGCTAAAGCCATTGCAATCATTGAACCTACTGATACATATCTTGAAATCCAAGTTATTGCAGCCCACATAATAGCTATCAATAAGCCTGCCTGCCAACTTAAAGCAAGTATTGTACCCACACCAGTAGCAACTGATTTTCCACCTGTAAAGCCTAAGAAAATTGATTTACTATGGCCTAAAATTGAACAAACCGCCGCAACAACAGGTAACAAGCCTGAATGAGTAAATACAGTTCCATAATATCCTGCAAATAAAACAGGTAAAATACCTTTAATTGCATCTAAAATCATTACGGTAAAGAACCATTTTTTACCCATTACACGTTTAACGTTTGTTGCACCTGTTGAACCCGAACCGATTGTTCTGATATCTTGACCTGTGAATAATTTTACAACAATATAACCTGTAGGAATTGAACCTACGAAATATGCAACTGCAGCTACAATTGCCAATTGTTTAATAATTTCAGTGTAATCCATATCCTTAATTCTCCATCTCTTCTTATTGGGGTATTATAACACTTTGCACAATTGTTGGCAATTATTTTAAAATCATTTTAAAACTTAAATTCTCTACAACTGTCTGAAGATTCATTGCAGGAGTTAATGAAATTTGGCGTTTTGCATCTTCGACATATGTTAAATCTTCCATAAGTCTATAATACAAATGCTTATTCTCTAAATTTGATTTCATTGTTGCCAACATATAATTCTGAATTTGAGTAAACACTTCTTTTGGCTCATTTTCTGCAACCAATTTCAACAAATTAGTTTCAAATTCCAAAACATCGTTTCTTGCAATAGTCCAATAATTGCCCAAAACACCCTCAACTAATGAATAATCCAAATCTTCTTGTATCACACCAGGAACAAAAAATGCCTGAGCACGGGAAACAACAGTCGAAATCACATCAGATTTATCCTTAGTCAAGAAAATAAATGTTGTATTTTTTGGAGGTTCTTCAAATGTTTTCAAAAGTGCATTTGATGTTGCTTCAGGGAAATTCATCTGATTTAGTGGTAAAAGATTACCATCTTCATCCCTATCACAGAAAATATAAACTCTATGATAATCACTTGTTACGGCAAGTTCACTGATAATTGCTTTTGCC
Organism: Candidatus Gastranaerophilaceae bacterium; assembly: GCA_045530955.1. Classification (GTDB taxonomy): domain Bacteria; phylum Cyanobacteriota; class Vampirovibrionia; order Gastranaerophilales; family Gastranaerophilaceae; genus Zag111. The sequence continues at coordinate 5,627 of JAZSDA010000084.1, read as the reverse complement.
TGACCAATGTTGATATTCTTCTTACCTTTTGTAGAATCCTCATCATCAGAACTTCCGCCAGCTTCTTTGAAATCCAAACGTGTATAAATTTTCACCGCAGGGTGAGTTTGTTCCTTTACCCAACGGCAATTTAAACAATTACAGCTCTGTGATTTATCCTCTGAACAATTCAAAAGTCTTGCAACTTCCAGTGCCAATTCACATTGAGAAGTAATATCTGGCCCCCAAAATAATAAACAGTGGCTTATATTTTTATTTTCATCTGCTATCCCGCCAGAAAAATATTCTAACAATTTTGGGTATTTTTGAGAGATTTCATTATTGTAATATTGCATATTCAACCTCTCTTTCAACATCCATTGTTGCTTGACCTGATTTAATTCTATATTCTGCGTTAGTTAAATTTTCTTTCAGTTTAACAAGATTTTTTAATGAAACATTTTTCAATTTTTGCATCTCAAGTTTTACACGATATGGGTGCATATTGATTATTTTTGCAATCTCATCTGCCGAATACTTTGACGCATTTGCCTTAATTTGGATTTTGCCATGAAGTAAAGTATGTAAAACCGAAAGAATTTCTAGCGGATGTTTTTTAACTAACAATTTTTGAAATTCTTCCATAGCTTTTACTTTTTCATCACAAATCAAATAATCTGCAAACACAAACAAATCCTCATTTGTAACACAGATTTCTTTTACCATATCTTTTGTAATAGGTTTATCCCCTGCATAAATTTTCAATTTTTCTAACTCAGAATCCAACATCCTTAAATTAGAACCAATTTGAATAAGAATTGTTGAAGCAATTTCATCAGTCAATTTCAAATCTTTTGTCTTTGCCTGATTTTTAATCCACGCTTCTAATTCCGCAGTTTTATATGATGGAATTTGAACAAATTCCTGAGTATTGAACTTTGACAACAATTTAAAAAACTTTTTACGCTTATCGATTTTTTTCTGACTATCAGGCGGAATTTGAGCAACAAAAATTATATCAACATTTTCACTAGCACCTTCTAGTGCCTCTGTGATTTGTGCTAACTGTTTATCGTCAAAACCCTTATCTTCTGAAGTTTTTCCGCTAAGATAAGAAAGACAATTGATTTCAATAAGCATTTTCCCAAACATCATTGGCTGAGATTTTATAGCCGCAACCAAATCTGGGAATTTTGGGTTATTGAAATACTTATAACTCATTTCAATAAAATCTTTATCAAGTTTGCTTCTAAACTTCTTGATTTCATTTGAAATATTAAATTCTTCGTCCCCATAGAAAAAATAAATCATACTTATATGATATAAGAAAACTAACTTTTAGTAAACTTTTCTTTAAAGAAATTTACCATAAAAGAAAATATCGACCTTTTTTTAGGATTTTTAATCGCTACCGGAGTGTACATCATAACATTACCTGAATATTCCCAAGGAATTTGTTCACCTAATGAAATATAAAAATCCATAATATCATTTAAGAATGAAGAATTTGTTTGAAATCCCAATTTACGATAAAAAAGATGAGGCGGTCTTCTTGGGGAAAAGGTTCTGCTTGCAACCAAATGCACACGACCTTCACAGTATGATTGCACACTTTCTCTTTTTGCTAAATTTATAAGATCTGTTCCGTAATTAAAACCACTGTCTGCTGTTTCCAAATAAGAAATATAATACGAATTATACGGAGTATTCATTGGATAAATTTCACAACGCTTGTTTTTGTATTTAACAGGACCAGCTTTCATCAAACCTACAACAGCTTTTGCTTTAGTATCATACATCTTGTATGTATAAACAAAAGTTTTACTACCATTTATACCGTCAGGCACTCTTGACGGATACGAACTTTTATAAATAAGTCTTTCAGGAAAATTCTTGATTGGCTTAGAAAACAATATTGATTTTGTCCTCATATTATCCTCTAATTCCTAAGAAATTCAGAAACATTTGCCAACTTGTTATTGGGTTTTTGATAGGCGGATAGAACATATTTACATCAGAAAAATCATAATAATCGGCATTTTTACCTTTGGCTATAAATTTATCTAGTCTTCGGTTTATATTTGCATTTTCAGTATTCATACCATATTTACGATAAAAAATATGCGGAATTCTGTTTGGTGAATAACTTGCACTGGCAAAAAGATGAAAATATCCGTTGCAACCTTTTTTCTTACTGTATTCTTGGGCAAAATTTAAAAAATCTGTTCCTAAACCCAAACCCGAATGAGGTGATAATAAATTTTTCACATACACAGACGGAACATTTTTAACCCCTTCTCTATCAACAGTGGTTTTCATACATTCCATAACTGCTTTTACTTTTTCTTCCCCTTTTTTGGTAGAAAACATAATAAATCTATCAATAATTTCACCAGTGATTTCATGCCTGCCTGTTGCTTGATGATAAATCAAATGTTCGGGAAGTGGTTTAGGTTTTATTGGAGGATATTTTAAACCAAGAATTTTCATAATTATATTTAAATCCAAACATAAAAATTTTTGCACAAAACATTGTTAAAAAATAATAATATTCAAGACGAAAAGCTATTTTGGTATTATAATTAAAAAAGAAGTAGAGATTATAAATAGTAGGGATAAAATTTTGAAAAAGAAATATCATTTTATAGCAATTGGCGGAGTAGGGATGAGCGGACTTGCAAAATTCTTGTTACAAAAGGGTTTTGAAGTATCGGGTTCTGATATAAACGACAGTAAATATGTTCAAAAAGTTAAAAAATTAGGTGCAAAAGTTTTCATCGGACACGATGAGAATAATTTACCTGATGATTGTGTTGTTATTGCAAGTACAGCAATCCGTGATGACAACCCAGAAATTCAAAAAGCAAAACGCTTAGGTTTGCCTATATGGCACCGTTCAGATTTGTTGGCAGAAATTTCTGAAAACGAAGAATATTTTATCGGTTATTCAGGAACTCATGGCAAAACCACAACAAGTGGCTTATGCTCATATGTTATGGAACTTGCAGGATTAAAACCGTCTTACGTTGTTGGTGGATTACTTCCTGAAATCGACACAAACGCAAACGCTACAAATGACAAATATTTCATCGCAGAACTTGATGAAAGTGATGGTACAATCGTTAAATATAGAGCAAATCTGGTTGTAGTAAACAACTTAGAACCTGACCATTTAGACTTTTACAAAAACGGTTTAGATTCTATTTTGGAAACTTTTGAAAAGTTTTTATCAAATATCCGTCCAAATGGAATAATTTTAGCTAACACTGATAATGACGGTGTTAAAAGGCTTGTAAAATATTACACAGAACACGAACTTGCAAACAACGCTCAATTTGTAACTTATTCAATCGGTGGAAACACTGATTATTCAGCTAAAAATATTCATTATGGCGAAGATTTTACAACATTTGATATTGTTTATAAAGGTGAAGTTCAAACTAATTTAAAAATTTGCCTAAAAGGTGTTCATAATGTTTATAACTCACTTGCGGTTTGGGCAAGTTTGCATATTGCAGGTGTTGATATGAACTTGGTTAACCCACACTTTGCAACGTTTACTGGTATGGGCAGACGTTTCCAAAAAGTTGGCGAATTTGACGGAATCACAATTTATGATGATTACGCTCACCACCCAACAGAAATTAAAGCAACATTATCTTCATCAAAATCTTTCAAAGAAAGAAATGTTATCGCAGTTTTTCAACCACACAGATATACAAGATTATCAAACCTTTGGAATGAATTTATGGGTGCATTTGGGGATGTTGACAGAGTAATCGTAACTGATGTTTACGCAGCAAGCGAAGATCCAATTGAGGGAGTAAATTCAATTGCTTTCACAAACGAATTAAAAGAAAAAATCGAAATTCCTTGTGAACAATACTCAGGTAGCATTCAAGAAGTTGCTCAAAAACTTTATCCAACACTAAAATCTGGTGATATTGTTATCGGTTTAGGTGCAGGAACAATCACAAATTTAGGCAAAGAATTACTTACACTAAACAAGGAGTAAACTTCATTGGCAACAGTTTCTGAAAAAAACTTTGAGATTAAAACACTAACTTCATTCAAAATGGGTGGGGTTATTAAAGAAGTGTTTTTCCCTGAAAATATTGAAGAATTTGAACTAATTCTAAAAGAAAATAAAGGGATAAAAGTTTTCGGAAACCTTTCAAACACTTTGATTTCATCAGATGGCTACAATGGAAAAATCATTTTAACTACAAAGATGAATAATATCCAAATTGATGGAACAAAAGTCGTTGCAGATGCAGGTGTCAAAGGTCCAATGTTGGCTCAAAAAGTTTGTGAAAACGGGTTATCAGGGTTTGAATTTATGATAGGTTTTCCAGGATCAATTGGGGGCGAAGTTTGTATGAACGCTTCAGCTAATTCTCAAGCTATCAGTGATACTTTGACTTCTGTAACTTGTTATTCTTCAGAAAAAGGGATTGTAAAACTTTCAAAAGAAGAAATGAATTTTGGTTATAGAACTTCCCGTTGTCAGAGTGAAGACTTAGTTGTTCTTCAAGCAGAATTTGAACTTACACAAAAAACAAAAGAAGAAGTTCAGACAAGAATGGATGAATGCTTAGAATTCAGAAAATCACATCAACCACTTCTTTCAATGCCAAACTGCGGAAGTATTTTCAAAAATCCTCAAGGTGATTCTGCAGGCAGAATGATAGAAGCCGTTGGAGCTAAAGGTTTGACTTTTGGTGGGGCTAAAATATGGGAACACCACGCAAACTTTATAGTCAACTATAAAAGCGGAAACTCTTTAGATGTACTTGAATTGATGAATACAATGTACTCTAAAGTAAAAGAAAGATATAATATAGAATTAGAACCTGAAATTAGATTTTTGGGCGGAAATAATAAAAGGGAAAACGAAATATGCAAAACGTTATACAAGAAATAGAAAAAGATGCAAAAATAGCAGTATTATCAGGTGGGCTATCTTCAGAAGCTGAAGTTTCAAGACGCTCAGGAAAAGGTTGCTTTGAAGCTCTAAAAAGACTTGGTTATACAAATGTTGAACTAATTGAAGTTGATACAAATATCGCTCAAAAATTAAAAGAGGGAAAATACGATTACGCTTATAACGCACTTCACGGTAAATATGGTGAAGACGGTTGTATTCAAGGTATTTTAGAAACTTTGCAAATTCCATACACTGGTTGTGGGGTTATGGCATCTGCGGTTTGTATGAACAAAGAATATACAAAACGCATTCTTTCAACTTGCCCTGAAATTCCGCTAATCAAATCTGCTTTTGTTAAAAAAGGGGAAGATGTTAAAGAAAAAACTAAAGATTTGAAATACCCACTTATCACAAAACCTGTTTCTGAGGGTTCAAGTTTTGGTATGACAAAAGTAAATACACCTGATGAGTTAGAAAAAGCATACCAAGATGCAATCAAATACAATGATGACGTTTTAATCGAAGAATATTTAGTAGGTATTTGTGCAACAGTTGGAATTTTAGAAGGTGAAAATGGACTTTTTGCAACAGAAATTCTTGAACTTAGACCAAAAAATGAATGGTATGATTACGAAGCAAAATACACAAAAGGTATGACTGAATTTATCTTACCTGCTGAATTATCTGAAGAGATGACAAAACAAGTGAAAGAAATCGCAAT
>JAZSDA010000070.1:0-9547 GCA_045530955.1 Candidatus Gastranaerophilaceae bacterium | reverse complement strand
ATAAAAAGCAAGGGATACCATTTATTTTTGAAGATTTAACTTATAGAAAATTCAATAAAAAAGTTAAAATTGTAAAACTTTTCGGTATAAATATTTATTGTTATATAAAATCTATACGTTAGTTTTTGATTTTCTTTTTATTTTAATTACAATCCCACAAATAATGATAGTTTTATGTGTATAAGTATTATTTATTGAGAAAATATATTGTAAAAAGTTTTTGAAAGTAAACGGTTTTTTATTACGTTTAATATCTTTTTTTATAAGAGTTATATCATAATTTGTGTATTTTTTTAGTATTTTGTAATTTGGTGGGTATTTTGGTCTTTGGGTTTCTCTGTAAATACTTGTTTTTACTAATGGACATTTATCTTCTGTTATTAAATTTTCGTATGCTCTGACATGTGCGTTTTGAATTTTTTTGCTATGTTCGCAATAAACATCATATTTGAAATTGTTTTTTGAAAGCAATGTTGTTAATTCTTCTTCGTATTTAATAATTATGAGGTCTTTAGTCGATTCTTTTTTTACGGAGGTTATAAAATTATCAAAAATATTTGAAGTGAATACTTGCGGTTTAAATACTATAAAGTAGCTTTGGAGATGAGGTAATTCGATTTCTTTAATATCATTTCCTGTAGATATTTTTCCGATAGGGTTCATTGTTAATCCCCAAAAATCAAGATTTTTTACACTCATAGTTTCAAATAAATTATCGAATTGAAAAAGAGGGCCATAGCAACTATCATTGCAGATTATAAGTTCATAACAATCATCAAGAAAGGAAAGCTTCTTTGCAAGTGAATAACCTCTTTTATATGAACCAAAATCGTACTCGCCGTGTTTTCCGATAATAGAATTATCTATAATATTATTTATTTTTTGTAGTTCAGATTCTGAAATGTTGCTGTCAGATACAAAAATAATTTTATCTGCTACTTTTTTTAATTCTTGTAAATAATAAATTACATAATCTTCGATTAAATTATCTTTATCGTAATGTGCAAATATTGCGACTCTTTGCATAAATTTTGTCCTTTGATTTTGAGTTATTATAGTAAGATTAGACTATCATAAATTTAAGTAATAGTCATGTTTTAAACTTGAAATACAAAATTGAAGATGTAAAATGGGGCTATATTATTAGAGGAGTAAATTTAATGCCGTTTGAATTTGAAAGACAAAGTATTGAAGATGTGATTTTGGTTAAACCAAAAGTTTTTGGTGATAATCGTGGATTTTTTATGGAAACTTATAAAAAATCTGAGTTTTTCGCAAATGGTATTGATGTTGAATTTACTCAAGATAATCATTCAAAATCTACAAAGGGTGTTTTGAGAGGTTTGCACTACCAAGCAAAACCTTACGGGCAAGCAAAACTTGTTCGATGTGTAAAGGGTAGAATTTACGATGTTGCGGTTGATATTCGTAAAAATTCAAAAACTTTTGGGCAATATATAAAAGTTGAATTATCTGAAGAAAATAAAAATATGATATATATTCCAGAGGGATTTGCACATGGTTTTGTGGCGTTATCTGAAGGTGTTGAAATTCTTTACAAAACAAGTGGAGAGTACGAACCTCAAGCAGACAGAGGGATTCTGTGGAATGATAAAGAAATTAATATTGATTGGGGAATTGATTTTGAACCAATTTTGTCGGATAAAGATAAGTATCAATCAGAATTAAGTGAAATAAACAAAGAGGAATTATATTAATGACTAGAGTTTTAGTAACAGGCGGTGCTGGATTTATTGGAAGTTGTTTTGTAAGACATATGTTGAATAAACATCCTGATTACAAAATTATTAACTTGGATGCGTTGACTTATTGTGGTAATTTGGAAAATTTAAAAGATGTTGAAAACAATCCGAATTATACATTTGTTCATGGAAACATTTGTGACAGAAACTTAGTGAGAGATTTGATTTCAGAAGTTGACTGTGTTGTGAACTTTGCGGCAGAATCTCACGTTGATAATTCAATTAAGCACCCGGAAATCTTTGTTGAAACAAACGTTCAAGGGACATTGAATTTGTTACAAGCATCAAAAGAACTTGGTGTTGAAAGATATTTGCAAGTTTCAACAGATGAAGTTTATGGAACTTTAGGCAAAACAGGTTACTTCTATGAAACCACCCCACTTGCTCCAAACAGCCCATATTCAGCTTCAAAAGCAAGTGCTGATATGTTGACTAGAGCTTATTATGAAACTTATAAATTGCCAGTATTGAACACAAGATGTTCAAATAACTATGGTCCATATCAATATCCAGAAAAATTAATTCCATTTTTCATTTCTCAACTATTAAAAGGTGAAAAAGTTCCTGTTTATGGTGATGGATTAAACGTTCGTGATTGGTTATATGTGTATGACCATTGTGAAGCTATTGATGTTGTACTTCACAGAGGTAAAATTGGTGAAGTTTATAATATTGGCGGACACAACGAAAAAACTAATATGGAAATTACCCGTTTAATTTTAGATGCTATGGGTAAAGATGAATCATCAATCAAATTCGTTGAAGACAGATTAGGTCATGATAGACGTTATGCAATTTCTAATGACAAGATTACAGCTGAACTTGGTTGGAAACCATCTTTAACATTTGAAGAAGGTATTAAAATCACAATTGATTGGTATTTGAACAATCAAGATTGGATGAAGTCTATCGAAGATAAGAAAGCGAGTCTTGTATAGTGAATAAAGCCTTGATAACTGGAGCAAATGGAATGTTGGGGCAAGATCTGATCCCAATATTGAAAACTGCTGGTTATGAGGTTATTCCTACTGATGTTGCGGAAATGGATATTACAAATTCAGATGAAGTTGAAAGTGTTATTTCGGCTGAAAAACCTGATATTGTGATTCATTGTGCTGCTTATACAAATGTGGATAAAGCTGAGGAAGATATTGAAACTGCAAGACTTATAAATGCTGTTGGGACAGAAAATATTGCAAAATCTTGTGCTAAAAATGATTGCACAATGGTTTATATCTCAACAGATTATGTTTTTGCAGGTAATGGTACAAAGCCTTATAAACCAACCGATAAAACTGCACCTTTAAATAACTATGGATTAACAAAGTTTGAAGGTGAAGAAGCGGTTAGAAAATATTGTAAAAAATATTATATTGCAAGAACAAGTTGGTTATATGGCATTTTTGGCAAAAATTTTGTAGAAACAATGATTTCTTTAGCTGATAAACCTGAATTAAAAGTTGTGGATGATCAGATTGGTTGTCCAACTTGGACAGTCGAATTATCTAACGGAATTTTGAAACTTTTAGAAGAGAAAAAGCCTTTTGGTGCATATCATATTTGTGGAAGTGGGTTTACTTCTTGGTATGGTTTTGCGAAAGAAATTTTTGCTCAATGTGGTTTAATGGTGAATTTAAAACCTTGTACAACTGAAGAATTTCCACGTCCTGCAAAACGTCCTGCATATAGTGTTATGGATAATGATGGAATTTGTAGGGATTGGAAAGAGGCGTTAAAAGATTACATTAACTTAAGACAGAAAGTAGGTAAATAATGAAAGGTATAGTATTAGCTGGTGGTAGTGGAACAAGATTATATCCAAGTACAATCGGAATTTCAAAACAATTGTTACCGATATATGATAAACCGATGATTTATCATCCGATTTCTGTTTTGATGTTGGCTGGTATTCAGGAAATTCTTATTATTTCAACTCCTCAAGATTTGCCTAATTTTAAAAAGCTTTTGGGTGATGGTTCTCAATTTGGGGTTAAGTTCTCATATGTTGAACAACCTAGTCCAGATGGTTTGGCTCAGGCATTTATTTTAGGGGAAGAATTTATTGGAGATGATTCAGCTGCTTTAGTTTTAGGTGATAATATTTTCTATGGTCCATGTTTTTCATCAATGTTGAAAAATGCTGTAAAAACTGCTGAGGAAAAAGGAGAAGCAACTGTATTTGGTTATATGGTTAAAGACCCTGAAAGATTTGGGGTTGTTGAGTTTGATGAAGATGGCAAGGCTATTTCTATCGAAGAAAAACCAAAAGAACCAAAATCTAATTATGCAGTTACAGGTTTGTATTTCTATGATAATAAAGTTGTTGAGTATGCAAAAAATTTAAAACCATCTGCACGTGGTGAGTTAGAAATTACTGATTTGAACAAAATTTATCTTGAACAAGGTAAATTGCAGGTAGAACGTTTAGGTCGTGGTTTTGCGTGGTTAGATACAGGAACTCACAAATCTTTGTTACAAGCAGGTCAATTCGTTCAAACTATTGAAGAAAACCAAGATATCAAGGTTGCTTGTTTAGAGGAAGTTGCTTTAAGAATGGGCTTTATTTCAAAAGAAGCAGTTTTGGAAAATATCAAACCATATAAAAATAACGAATATTTTTCATATGTAAAAAAAGTTATTGAACACTTGTAGCAAAAATTTATTTGTTTTGATTTAAAACAAATATGCAAGTATCGTTTACCGGAATAAATAACTTATATATAGGCAAAAAAGCGTACTCAGAATTTGGGTCTTATCTTCTTAAAAATGGAAATATTAAAGAGGGTGATAAGACTTGTTTAGATGTGTTGATTAAATGTGATTTAACAGATAGTAAAAGAGGAAATCATTTATCAGATTTTCAAAACGCATTGAAAAAGATTAGTTCTTATTGTCAGGTAGATTATGCAAATCCGCAAAACCCTCAACATGTTGAAATTTTGGCACATCACGTGAGAATTCCAGATGATAAATCTGTTTTACCTTTTACTGTTTTCAAAATAAATGGAACAGAAGTTGTTCTTGATGATCCAAAAGCATTGCCGCTTTATACGTACATGGCAAAATTAACAAGAGAAATTGCAGCGTTACCAAAAGTTTCTGATGCACAACAGGCTTATGCAAGAGCAGTGAACAAATATGTGCATGATGAAGCTGTTTATTATATTGACTATGTAATGTAAATATTTCTTTGTTATAACTTGAATTGAGTATTTGATAATTTATAATTGAACTAGATTTACTTAAGTATTTATCTAATAGAGAGAAATAACATTGGTTCAAGAGTCTGAAAATTTTTCGATAAATAACTGTCCTGTTGATATTGTGTATTTGTGGTGTGATTCATCGGATAGTGTTTGGCGTGAAAAAAAGAACAATGAATTAAAAAAATATGGCAAAAGTTTAGACAATGATTCGGTTGGAGATTGCCGTTTTATCGATAATGATGAGTTAAAATATTCGCTTAGATCATTAGAAAAATTTGCACCTTGGGTAAACAATATTTTTATCGTAACTGATAATCAAATTCCAAGTTGGCTTGATACAACAAATCCAAAAATTCATATTATTGATCATACGCAAATTATGCCACCTGAGGCTTTGCCAACGTTTAATTCAATGGCTATTGAAACAGTTTTACATAAAATTCCAAATTTATCAGAGCATTTTTTGTATGCAAATGATGATATGTTTTTTGGGAATTTTGTAGAAAAAGAATTCTTTTTTGATAAAGTTGGAGCTCCAATTGTTCGATTTTTAAAAAGACGAATAATCAAGAAAATTTATAGAAGATTGTATGGTTATACAATTTCAGAAGCATATAAATTAGTCAAAAATAAAGTTGGAAAATCTTGCCCAAATTTTCCGCATCATAATATTGATGCGTATAGAAAATCTGATTTACAACAATGTTGTGAAGAATTTAGGGATATTTTTGATAAAACAATGCTACAAAAATTCAGAGAAAAAGAAAGTATTCAGCGTTCTGTTTTCGGGTATTATTCTTTAGCTAAAGGTAATGGTGAAGCAAGGATTGTGAATAATTTCAGTGCAAAATTTATTGGATTTTTAATGAGCCATCCGCAAGATTCTATGCTTATTGAATTGAGAGCTTCAAGGATAAAACTTGTGGAAAATAACAGACCATATTTATTCTGTTTTAATGATAGTTTGAAAACAACAGATGACGATAGATTGGCAATGAAAAAATTTTTGGATGAAAAATTCCCAAAACCATCAAGTTTTGAAAAACCTGTGGAGGAAGTGTAATGATTTTAGTTACAGGTGGTGCAGGTTATGTTGGCAGTCATTGTGTTTTAGCCTTGTTAGAAAATGGTTATGACGTTGTGATTTTTGATAATTTAGAGCTTGGTCATATTGAAACTGTTGAAACTTTAAAATCAATTCAAGCTAATGGCAAAGTTGTTGATTTTATCCAAGGTGATTTGAAAAATTTATCAGATATCCAAAGTGTTTTTGGAAAACATAAAATTGAGGCTGTTGTCCATTTTGCAGCTTATTCTCAAGTGGCTGAATCAATGAAAAATCCACAAAAATATTTTTCAAACAATGTTGATGGAACAGTTAATTTATTAAAATCAATGATTGAAAATAATGTAAAAAGAATTGTGTTTTCCTCAACTGCAGCAACTTATGGTGAGCCGATTTATACCCCAATAGATGAAAATCATCCTCAAAAACCAATTAATCCATATGGCGAAACAAAATTAGAAATTGAAAGAATTATGGATGAATATGATAAAAGTTTTAATCTTAAATCTGTTCGTTTGAGATATTTTAATGTTGCAGGTGCTGATAGTAATGCAAGAATTGGGGAATGGCATGAGCCTGAAACTCACTTAATTCCTAATATTTTAAAATCAACTTTTGGTGGTGAGAAAACTTTCCAGATGTTTGGAACAGATTATGATACAATAGATGGTACATGTGTTAGAGATTATATTAACGTTGAAGATTTGGCTCAAGCACATGTTTTAGCACTAAGATATTTGGAAAAAGGTGGAGAAACAAATTTCTTTAATCTTGGTACAAATGACGGAAATAGTATTAAAGAAGTTTTTTCAGTTTGTGAAAAAATTACTGGACAAGAAATTCCGGTAGATATTCAGCCAAGACGTGAAGGTGATCCTGCAATATTGGTTGCAGATAACCAAAAAGCTAAAAAAGTTCTAGGTTGGGTTCCAAAAAAAACGTTGGAAGATAGTATTTTTTCAGCATATAATTGGGAAAAGAAATTATCAAAATAAAGAGGATATAATGGATAAAATTAGACAAAAAATCAAAGATATTTTTAAATTATTTGATAAAGACGGAATAATAAAAAATTATGTAAAAGTTGTTCCATATTTCAAAAAATATTGGTTTAGAACATGTTTGGCGTTAGGCTTGGCTATTCCAATCGGTTCGTTGGATGCGGTTATTGCGTTGTCATTAAAACCTTATATGGATATTGTAATGGTTGATAAAACTGTTCAATCTCCTTGGTATATTCCTCTTTTAATCGTTGGTTTTACTTCTATGCAAGGGTTGTTGAATTATCTTTCAACTTATATGAACGCTTGGGTTGCAGGTAAAGTTACAACTGATTTTAAAAAGACTTTATACGATAAATTGATGCATAAAGATGCGACTTTCTTTGATACAAAAACCTCAGGTGATATTATGCGTTTGTTCAATAATGACGTAGATTCAGCTTGTGGTAATTTGTTGAACAATATGAAACAAGGTATTTCAAGAATTTTCTCATCTTTATCTTTGATTGCGGTATTATTATACAACTCTTGGGAATTGGCAATTATTGCGATTATTGTTCTAATTTGTGCGGTTGTTCCACTTACAAAAATGCGTCAAATGATTTTGGCTATTACAAGTAAATCAGAAAGTGCAGTGGGTAAAATTATTACTGCTTATAATGAAGCGTTTGCGGGTAATAAAGTTATTACTGCTTATAATTTATACAACCATCAAAACAAAACTTTCAGCAAAGATTTAGACTCAGTATTTTCTTTGGGTATGAAAATGACTCAAAAAACAGGTTGGCTATCTCCAATGATGCATATTGTTGTATCAATTGGTATTGCTGCGGTTATCGGTTTGGGTAGTTATATGATTGTTAAAGGTCATATCACAAGTGGTAACTTTGTTTCATTTATCACTGCATTAATTATGCTTTATACTCCAATTAAATTGTTGGGTAATAATGCTAAAAGTATGCAATCAGCTTTGTTGGCTTTAGAACGTGTAATTGTTCAATTAGAAGGTATTCCTGCAATTAGAGATAAGGCTGATGCTGTTAAATTAACCGGATTGGAAAATGGTATTGAATTTAGGGATGTTCATTTTGAGTATAAAAAGAATAAACCTGTTTTAAAAGGGGTTTCATTTAATGTTCCAAAAGGTGAAACTTTTGCTCTTGTTGGTAATTCAGGTGGTGGTAAAAGTACTATTGTGAACTTAATCCCACGTTTTTATGATGTTAAACAGGGCGGTGTTTTCATTGACGGTAAAGATGTTAGAAATATCACTTTAGAATCATTAAGAGATAATATTTCGATAGTATTTCAGGATAACTTCTTATTCTCAGGTACAATCAGAGATAATATTATGCTTGGAAACTTAAATGCCACAGAAGAACAATTGCAAGCGGCTATTAGAGATTCTTATTTGGAAGATTTTGTAAAAAGTTTAGAAAAAGGACTTGATACATATATTGGCGAACGTGGTGTATTGTTGTCAGGCGGTCAAAAACAAAGAATAGGTATTGCCAGAGCATTCTTGAAGAATTCACCTATTTTAATTCTTGATGAAGCAACAAGTGCACTTGATAACCAAGCAGAAAAAATTGTTCAACAAGCAATTGAAAACCTAATGAAAGACAGAACTGTATTTGTTATTGCTCACAGGCTTACAACTGTTCAAAATGCTACAAGGATTGCTGTTATCAAGGATGGTAACTTAGTAGAACTTGGTAATCATAATGAACTTATTCAAATTGAGGGTGGGGTTTATAAACATTTGTATGACTCTCAATTTGCAAAAGTTGAGGCTGCAGTATAGATTTTTACTTGAAAACATCTAAAAAAAGTGCTATAAATTAGCTAAGAAGATTTATAAGAGGCTTAGATTATGAGAATTGATAGAAATTTTGTAAGAGAAATATTTTTAGCAATGCAAGATCATGAAGACTATGTTATTAGCTCTCATACTTTGATGCAAAAACTTGGTGTTAAAGGTAGAGCATTAGAGCGTAAATTCATGGGACATATTCTTATCCTTGGTGATAAAGGCTTGATAGAATCTTTTTATACAAAATATCCATTTGGGTTTGTTCATTGTGTAGGTGGTGAATACAGTATTGTTGATGCTGATTATAGAATGACTGCTCAGGGCTATGAAATGATTGATATTTTTAAACATGAAGAAATATTCTCAAAAGTTCAAGATTATACCCTATCAAATGCTTTGGACTTAGCAAGAGAGCTTTTAGCTGAAGAAGTTGTTCACGGCAAAAAATTATAAAATATTAATTAATATTAATTGTATAATTGACAATAATTTTCTATTGTAATAGTATTTGTTTGAAAAGGATTTACGATTAGTATGAAAAACAACACTATGATGATGCAAATGATGATGATGCAAAGCCTAAGTTTAGGTGGTCATTTTGTTGCAAATCGAATGTGTTAATAAAGATAGCAAATAAACAAAAGACCACCTGAAAGGGTGGTCTTTTTAGTTCGAAATATAAATAGAAATAGATAGGG
>JAZSDA010000065.1:0-8400 GCA_045530955.1 Candidatus Gastranaerophilaceae bacterium | reverse complement strand
TATTGCCAACACAATAGTGGGAGATGGTTGGATATATGGAGTAATAATCAGGGATAACGCTTGAAACAATAGCTTCAATATCTTCTTTTAAAAGAGAGTTTAAAGTTAATGATATCCCAACTCTAGAATAAAGTTGAGCATATTGTCTTTTTTCCCCTCTTAAATTCATTATCAAACGAGGCATACCAACCAATAAAATACCAACTTGAGCCTTATCGTAAACTCTTCTTAAAAGTTCTAAAGACTTATATGGTAAATGTTCTGCCTCATCAACAATAATCAAACGTCCTGTGTGTTTTAATTTTGCAATAATATCTTCCAACATTGCATGAATTGTTCCTGAACCATCAAAACCTAAATTTTTATGAATTTCTGAAAATAAAACTTTAGGTGTATAGCCTAAATCAGCTTCAATTAAAATAGTTTCGGAATGTTCTATCGCATATTTTTTAACTGCAAATGTTTTACCAATTCCTGCATTGCCGCAACAAACTCCGATTTCATTTTCAACATGGCAAGTTTGAGCTATGTCAAAGATATCTTCAACAATAGAAGTTTTAATAAAATCTACTTTGATTCTTTTTTCACGCATTCTGTCTATTTCAAGAAACTTTGAAACAGCATCTTCGATTTTTTTAACATTACCTTTATAATTATTGTTTATCCATAAATGTAATGTAGCATTAGACATATTAACGGCTTTTGCAACCTTTGAAAGAGGATATTTCTTCTCTTTTAAATACTCTTTTAATTCTTCGATTATTGTCATAACTCACCTACATCGCTTTTCTTGCCAATTCTCTGCGTTTTTCACTTGCGGTCATATAAAGTTTTGTCTTAACTTCTTGCAAAGGTGTTACAGAGTTTGACACATTATTATTAGTTTTCTTTTCTGCCAAAATGATTTCATCAAATTTAGTATTTGAAATTTCAGAAACTTTTGGATTTGAAATAAATTCTTCGTTTGGTAGGCTATTTTTAAGATTTTGAACAATATCCTCGTTTGAAGGATTATATTTTGTTTTGACGTAAGATTTAAGAATTTTCTTTTCTTTATTTTTACGTTCAATAGCCTTTTTGTATTCAGCTTTTTCAACATTTGTTTTAGCAAGGAATGAAACTGCTTGATTAACATTAGCTTTGCCGATATATTCTTCGGTTTTAGCGTCAAATACCCAAGCCTCTTGAAAAGCATTAACATCTCTTCTAATAAAGACCTTGCGACCTTTTTCTGTAATCATCCACTCATCCCAATAAGTAATTTGAAGTTGAGAATCATAGATCCCATTTCTACCAATTGAGACGTTTTTAGATGTTCTCATACAGAATAGTTTTAAAGAATCCCTCGCAATAACCTTTTTAACTGTAAATTCTTCTGCCCATAATTCGTCAGGACATTTACCCTGCAAAGCCTTGCCATTTGAAGATTTTTTATTTAAAAAGTTTTCTATAAAATCGTCAAATAAAGTTTTAAATGCATCAAACTGCATAATTTTATTATTTTTGATTTCGTCTTTTAGTTTTTCAGGTCTTTCAGTTATTTTGCCTCCACGATAACCAACAAAACCTTTAGAAAGGAAAGTCTTAATTTTTAAGAAATCCCTTTCCACCGGTTTTGTTTGGGCATTATACGGAAGTGCAAAATGTACGTTAACACCGATATTTTTCATTAAAGAATTTTCTCTTTGAGCAAAATGTTTAACTTTTATACTTTGGTCTCTTCCACCTGCAAAGTCTTTGCAACGATAATCTTTACCATTGTCGAGATAAATATCTTCAGGGATTCCAAAACTACAAACCCCATAATAAAATGCTTGAAATATATGGTCTGAATTTGGTGCTTCAGGATGTAAAAACCACCCCAACCATTTTGAAGTTTTGACATCACGAAAAACAGTAACCCAAGGAAAACAAACTGTTCCATTAAAATCAACTGCAACATCAATCTGTGCGTGGTCAGAAACCCAACAAGAACCTGCTTTAAGATTTGAATAATCTCTTGGAATATAAGATGCATATTTTCTATTCCACGCAGAAGTTCCACGTCTCGCCATATAAATAGCCTGTTCAGGCACTAAAGACTTTAAACGTCTTTCAAATGTTTTATAAGAAGGGAATGTTGTAACATCAATGTTTTCTTTTTCCTTGGCATAACCTAAAGTTGCCGTCCAACAGAAAAATGATGAAGGGCCACCCTCTCTTAAATACAAACTTTTATAATATTCTAAATAATCGTCAGGTATTTCGCGCACAACAGAACCTTGTCCTTTGTGTGAAAGTAATCCATTAATGCCGAATTTTTTATACTTTTTTTTAGCCTTATAAATTGAAGAATAAGTTATAGTTTTATCAGGATTATTTTTATTCCAATTTACTAAAAAAGCCTCTATTTCACGATGTTTCATTCCGTCTGTTAAGTTAAACAGTTCTAAATATTTATCAGCTTGCCTTTTTGACCATAATGGAGCATTTGCATAGGTTTCAGAATTTTTATTTATTAACTGCAAATCTTGTGTTTCAGGTTTGAGTTTATCTTTTAAAACACTTAAATATTCAGGAGGTAGCGAATTTAAACGGATTTGATAAATTTTAAATCTTCCGTTCTTGTGATATCTTGAAACAAACTCATTAGAAACGCATTTTCTTCTTAAAGTTTCTGCGTTAAGTTCAAGAATATTAGCAAGCTCAATTAAATCAACCCACTCTGAATTTATCATCGTACTCCTAGGTCTCATAAAATTTGTCTGTTAACTGCTTTATAATCCACTTATTAAATTTAGGATTATATTGTTCTCCTGCAATTAACTTACTTACTTGACCTTGGGATATTTTTAATTCTTTCGCAATGGTTGACTGTTTGACATCTAACGTCATTATAATGACTTTAGTTAAAAACCTTTTTTCTGTTACCACGTGATTCATTTATTTCAATTCCTCAACTGGGCACTTTGTGAAACAATCGTACCAATTTTTAGCCTGAATTAGTATTACCCATTCGTCTAACTTCTTTGATTTTTCTTAAAAAATCATTCGTTTGACGTAGCAAATTAATTGCTCGGATAAGTTAATTATATTTACTGCAAAACCCTTGAAAACCCCACGCCATTTGGCATTGGAATAATTATTCCACATTTTAGAAATAACTTTTAATTTATATAAAAGTTCTGTCGTTTTTAGTATGGAATAATCTTTCCAAAACAAAACTTAACATTTGCCTTTAATGGCTATGTTTATTGTTTTTTCAGAATTGATATTTTGTGATATTCTTAAAATACGGAGGTTTGCGATGGATAATAAATTAACAATACAAGAGCAAATTGATGAATATTTATCAACACTACCTGAAGGTGCAATCATTACAACCGGTTCTTTTAAAAAAATATTAAGTAAAACTTATGGGCAATCTGAAGGGAGTTATATCCCATCAGACTATTGTTATAATAGTTATTGCAAAGATTCTCAATGGGATAAACAAAAAATATTCTACTTTGAAAAACTCTCTAAAAGAGGTCAGTTTAAATATCTTGGAAAAAATTATTCATATACAGGAAAAGTTTTTTATAAAAATAATTCCGAATATGGAGAATGGAACAACGGAATTTTTACAAAAACATCTTTTTAGCTTTTTTTGAATTTGGTTTGTCCGACATCTGAAATTAAAAAAATTCCCCCACTTTAAGAGAGAATTTTAAAACTTTTGAATTTCGTTGTCCGACATTTGAATTTTAACTGTCTATTTATAGTGCCTTGTGTGGGTTCTCATCCCACTAAAAAAGCCACCTTGTTAGGTGGCTTAAATGGAGGAGGAGGTGGGATTCGAACCCACGGTACGCTCGCACGTACGACGGTTTTCAAGACCGCTCCGATCAACCGCTCTGGCACTCCTCCAAGCAATTGCTTCGAATGTATTATTATAATACCAATTCAAGATTTATTGTCAAGAAGATTTTTTAAAAATTTTTAGGTGTTTTAAATTTTCTAAAATACTGCTATAATCAAGTTATGTCAGAAGAGTCTTTAAAATTATCAAACGTTGCTATCCGTAAAATAAGAACGCCATTACTTGTATTATTGAGTATAATTACATTTGGGGTATATTGGTATGTTTGGCTATGGAAACTTATCACTGATATCAACACAATCTATCCTAAAAAATATATCCACAGAGTTAAATGGTTTAGCGGACTAATTCTTCTGCAAGCATGTTCAATTTTTATGATGATTAAGGGTATTCAAAAAGAATTCATTGTTAATATGGCTGATTTGGCATGGCTTTTATTACAACTTCTACTTGCCCTACAAATCCTTAAAAACATTGAACAATACGTGAAAGAAGAATTTGATTTAGATATAAAACACAATATTTTTGGCTGGTTATTCTTTGGTTGTTTTTACATAAACTATCGAATCAACCGACTTGCAAAATATATTAAAAGAGAATTAAAGTGGAAAATAAGAAAATTAAAAATGGAGTCAGCATGTCAAAACTAAATTTCAAAGTCGATAAAGAAAAATGTATTCACTGCGGCTTATGTCAGAAAGATTGTAGCCCTAAAATTATAGAATTTGATAATGAAAACTTTCCAACTATAAAACCTGAAAACGAATCTCATTGTATGAAATGCCAACACTGTTTGGCTATCTGTCCAGTTGGTGCAATATCAATTTTCGACAAAAATCCTGAAAATTCTGCAAAATGTGATAACTTTCCACAAGCTGAACAAGTTTTAAACTTAATCCAATCAAGAAGAAGTTTTAGGGATTACCGTCAAGAAAACTTAGACACAGAAAGATTAGAAAAATTAAAAGACATGTTGAAATACGCACCAACAGGTCGAAACATTCATAAACTTCACTTTGCAATAATTGATGATATCGAAGTTTTGAACGATTTTAGAGAACTTACATATGCCAAAATCAAAAAAATTTTAGCATCACCTTGCGGAAATTTCATCAGCAAAAAATTCGGAAGATACGCAAAAGCTATCGAAAACGGTAATGATTTGTTATTTAGAGGAGCACCGCATATGATTGTTGTTTCCGCTCCACCTGAAGAATCTTGTGCTGAACAAGATGGAGTAATCGCATTAAGCTATTTTGAACTTTACGCACAAAGTTTAGGAGTCGGAACAGTTTGGTGCGGGCTTGTGCAAGCTTGTTTAAAAGCCTTTCCTGAGCTATGCGAATACATCAACATCCCAAAAGGTTATCGTCCAATATACGTTATGCTATTTGGTCCAACTGACTTGAAATATACAAGAACAGTCCAACCAAATGATTATGAGATAACCTCAGTCAAGAAAAAAGATATTTCAAAAGTTTCGATATTAGAAAAAATCAAACGACACATTTGGAATAATAAATAATAGAAGGAGGCGGCGGTTTTTCAAACCCCCGCCTCTTTTATCTATAACTTATAAAGTTTTTTCTGATGATTTAATCGGAGCACCAATTACACGTTCTAATTCTGCCGCATTCACATTATATTGTAATAATGTTGAATAATAATCAAGTTGAGCGTTTAAGTATGTATTTTCAGAATCTTTAAACTCAATTGCATCACCTAAACCAACCTGATAACGTCTGAACGCTTGATATTGTTGTTCTTTGGCGTGTTGTAGTGCAAGTTTTGAAACCGCAATACTATCATAAGAATTCATCAAATTGATATATGCAGATTTAACATCAAGATAAACATTTTGACGCTCTTGTTCGTAATCAGCTACGAATTTTTTATAAGTAGCGTTAGCTTCATCAACTTGTTTTTTCAAAAGCATTAAGTTAAACGCTGAATAATTAAGTTGAACCCCTACTTGATAACCGTGATCTGAATAGATTTGACGGCCACCGTGATTATATGAACCAAACCCTGAAATATTTGGAGTAAACGCACGTTTTGTACTTCTTACTGCAAGTTCAGCCGCATCCATTCTTTTCTTTGCCGCAAGTAAAGATGGGCGTGATTCTTCAGCAGTTTTGATTAAATCAGGAAAGTTAACCACATATTCATTTTCATTTAATGTATCTTTTAAAACAACATTTTCTAATTCCGGAATACCTACGGCGTTAGCAAGTTCAACTGAAGCTAGTTCTTCTGTATTTTTAGCTTTGATCAAGTTCAATTGAGCTTTACCAAGGTTATAATCAGCATAAGTTACATCAATTTTAGCCTTTTTACCAATATCATAATAAGCTGTTGCTTGTTTAAGTTGAAGTTCATAATCTTCAACAGTATTTTCGTAAACCATTTTTTGTAACTTTGCAAAAACCATATTATAATAACGAACTTTTACGTTATAAATTACATTTTCAATACTTGTTTCGGCATCATATCTGGTTGATTCCCAAGTACGTTTTGCGTAATCTGCTTGAGCTTTTGTCTTACCAAAGTCGAACAATAACATATCCGCAGACAATGTCGGAATGTAGAACAGATTATGTTTTTGATCAATCATTTTGGTAAAACTTCCACCCATTGTCATAAACATATCATTACGGGACATATTTGCACCAGCAGAAATTGTTGGGAAATAATTAGCCCAAGCTTGTCCGATTTTAGACTTATAAATTTCAGCATTACTAATAGCTGACATAATTGTCGGGTGATGAGTAATTGCCAACTTAATACAGTCAGTAAGCGAAACCTCACCATTCATATCAGAATAACTAATTCTACTATTTATCGCTGGGAATTTAGTTTCATACATCCCTTTTGCTTCTTGGGATGATTTTGCTTTATTCTTTGCGTTAGATTTTTGTTTTTTAATCTCTTTTTTAGTGTTAACTTTAACCTTTTCAGGTTTTACAATAACAACTTCTTTTTCTTTTTTTACCACTAGATCTGTTTCATTAGTTTTCTTAGCTAGGGCACAATTTGTACCGATAGCAAGAACCGATGCAACAAGTATTATATTGAGAATCTTTTTCATCTTAAATCTCCAACTCTTTATCTGAAATTTCTTTTTTAGGGAATCTGTCAACAAACTCTTGTACTAAAACATAGAATGCAGGAGTAAGAACAGCACCTAAAGTACAAGCCGCAACCATACCACCAAATACAGTTGAACCAACTGAAATTCTTGAATTAGCACCCGCACCTGTTGCAAAAATCATCGGCAATACACCAATAATAAATGCTAATTCTGTCATCATAATTGCTCTAAATCTTAACTTCGCAGCTTTTATTGCAGCATCTCTTACACCTAAACCGTGTTTTTCATGTTCCTCTTTTGCAAACTCTACAATCAAAATTGATTGTTTAGCCGCCAAACCAATCAGCGTAATCATACCAACTTGAGAATAAACGTCAAATGATTGGTTAATCATCATTTGGAATAACAACGCACCTAAAGCTGCAACTGGTGAAATTAACAATACCGCAACAGGAATTGTAAAACTTTCATACAATGCAACCAAGAACAGATAAACGAACACTAAAGCAAATGTAATAATCATTACAGTTTGTCCTGCTGCTTCTCTTTCTTGTGCTGAAGTACCTGACCAGTCAAATGTCATATCAGATGGTAAAACTTCTTTTGACAATTTTTCCATCGCAAGCATTGCTTCCCCTGTACTTCTACCCGGTGCTTGTTGACCTTGAATTTGTACTGACTGATATTGGTTATATCTTGAAATAGCAGCAGTACCAACAGTTTGTCTTAGTGTAACCATTGACAATACTGGAACTTGCACGCCGTTTCTATTTTTTACATATATACCTTCTAAATCAGTTGCTTTATTTCTAAATCTGCTTTCTGCTTGAATTTGAACCTTAAATACACGACCATATTTATTAAAGTCGTTAACGTAATATGTACCAAGCATAGAAGTCAAAGTTGCATATAATTCTTGTAAATCAACATTTTGAGCTAAAGTTTTAGCATAATCAATATCAACAATATATTGAGGAACGTTTGCTTGGAATGTTGTATTTACGTTTGATAATGATTCATTTTGGTTAGCAGCAGCAATCAATTTATTAGCCCAAGTTTCCATCTCTTGAGAAGTATATTCCCCTTGAGATAACATTTGGAACTCAAAACCACCCATCATACTCATACCTTGAATAGCTGGAGGTGAGAATACAATAATTGAGGCTTCTTTTGTTCCTGCTGTAATTTTTCTAATTCTTGAAAGAATTGCAGTGTGTGATAAATCAGTTTCTTTACCTTGGAATTTTCGTTCTAACCAAGTGATTGGATTATTTTTTCTTTCAGCATAATCTTTTAAAAGAATAATAGCAAATGCTTGGTTTACCTGTCTTCCACCACCGAATACAGTAATTCTTTGAGCATCAACACCGTCTAATTCTTTTACTTGTTCAACAAATTTTGTTGCAACATCTTTTGTTCTTGATAAAGATGCACCGTCAGGAAGAGTAATTGTTGAAATCAATACACC
>JAZSDA010000077.1:0-19381 GCA_045530955.1 Candidatus Gastranaerophilaceae bacterium | reverse complement strand
AAAAAGAAAACGTTGAGTTAAAAGCTCAAGTTGAAAGTTTAAGAACAAGAGTTAATAAACTTAAAGCACAATAAATTTAAGGTATTTTTTACAAATTTAAATGACACCTAATAAGGTGTCATTTTTTTATTAACTTTTATTATGAATAAACCTCTTAAAATTTGCTAAAAAAAAACCTTTGAACTAAACTATTAACTAATGGCGTGCCGGGTTGGAATTAAAAGACTTACCGGCGGTGAAAATAAATTAAGGAGAAAAAGAAATGACACCAAGAAATTTTTTGTTCACTTCTGAATCAGTAACAGAAGGACACCCCGACAAAGTTTGCGACCAAATTTCTGATGCAATTTTGGACGAATTCTTATCAAAAGACAAACAATCAAGAGTTGCTGCAGAAACAACAGTAACAACTGGTATGGCTCTTGTTTGTGGGGAAATAACAGCTGATTGCTACGTTGATATTCCTCAAGTAGTAAGAAACACAATTAAAAATATCGGTTACGTTGGACTCAATTCTGGTGGATTTGACGCTGATACTTGTGCAGTTTTAACAAGTATTGATGAACAATCAACAGATATTGGTAACGGCGTTAACAAAGCGTTTGAAACTAGAGAAAATAACTCTTCAACATCAACTACAGAAACTGAAGAATTAGGTGCTGGTGACCAAGGTATTATGTTTGGTTATGCATGTAACGAAACTCCTGAACTTATGCCTTTACCTATCAGCTTAGCTCACAAATTATCTTACAGACTTGCTCAAGTAAGAAAATTAGGCTTAGTTAACTACTTAAGACCTGATGGCAAATCTCAAGTTACTGTTGAATACGTTGACGGTAAACCATCTAGAATTCACACTGTACTTTTATCAACTCAACATAACCCATCTATCAATGGCGTTGAAGATAATCAAAAAGTTCAAGAAATTATTAACGCTGACTTAAGAAAACACGTTATTGATTATGTATTCGCTAGTGAATCAATCAAACCTGATGCAGATACAATCATCTTAATCAACCCATCAGGAAGATTTGTAATCGGTGGTCCTCAAGGCGACTCTGGTTTAACAGGTAGAAAAATCATCGTTGATACTTACGGTGGTTACTCAAGACACGGTGGCGGAGCTTTCTCTGGAAAAGATCCTACAAAAGTAGATAGATCAGCAGCTTACGCTTCTCGTTATGTTGCTAAAAACATTGTAGCTTCAGGCTTAGCTGACAAATGCGAAATCGAATTAGCATATGCTATCGGTGTAGCTGAACCTGTTTCTATCATGGTTGATACTTTTGGAACTGGTAAAATTTCAGACGATGAAATTTCAGCATTAGTTTCTAAAAACTTTGACCTAAGACCAGCTGCAATTATTAAACAATTCGATTTAAGAAACTTACCTTCTAAAAATGGTGGTAAATTCTATCAATTACTAGCAGCATACGGACATATGGGTCGTACAGATATCGATGTTCCTTGGGAACACACAGATAAAGCTGAAACTTTAAAATCTCAAGCTTGTTCTTGTAGCTCAGCTTTATAATTCGATAAAATCAAACATAAGAAGAAAACCGATTCATAACTGAATCGGTTTTCTTTTAGTTAGAAATAATATATTTATTTTTTCTTAGCTTCCAAGACTTCAAGCTCATCAGCCAATTTATCTAATTGAACATACATTTCAGCATTATCACGCTTAAGTGCTGCTATACGATCTTTATCTGTTGCAATTTTGCTTGCAAGAGTTTCGATCTTGGAATTCAAAGTTTTTACTGCATTGATTGCTGCATATAACATTTCATCCCATCTAATTCTATAGTAGCCATCATCACCTTTAACAACAGCACTAGGGAAGATAACTTTCAAGTCTTGTGCCATAACACCCACATGAGGGATTTTATTAACATCATTTTTGAATGTAAAATGATAAACATTTAGTTTTTTAATTTCATCAAGACCAGCCGTAAATTTTTCACCAACATCTTTCAATCTAATATCAGATCTCATATATTGTGATGAATGGAAGGATTGATACTTATGTTCATGATGCTTCAAGTGATCTCTATCATCAACACCGATAGAACCATCATCCAAGAACGGATCATAACCGCCGCCACCGCCGCCACCGCCGGTTGGGATAGTAACGGTTGAACCAGATGAAGTTTCACATGATGTAGCAATAGTAGAACTCAAGTTAGGGCAACAAGCATAACCTTCGTCCGTGTCAGGGTTAACTGGCAAGTGAGCGTATGGATAATCTGATTCTCTTGAGCCGTCACGTTTGCTATCACCACGGGTGTTTATAGTTCTACCATAACCAAATGGAGAATTAGATAAAGTAATTTTTTTACAAGTACCCATATCAACATATGTAGCCCCTAATCCTCCAGGTGCAGAAAGGGCATCACTACCACAACCTTGTGATTGAAGAGCACCATTATGGTTAGTTGCTTTTGTATTCCAATCATAAGAAGTACTAGAATAACGCACATCTTTTGTTTTATATACAAAGTTAGTGTCACCATGATACCCTGGACCAGCTGATGTACAAATACAATTTGGTCTTAACGAATCTTGTTTTTGTTCACGACAACCATTACAGTGAGCATATGTCTTACCTTTTCTATCGGTACCGTCAAATCCTGAAAAAGAATAAGCTCCAGTACCATGAAGTTTTACTAGCCTAAATAAAGTTAAAGCTTTTGGAGCTTTATCTGGGAACGTATAGTTATCTTTAGAACCCGCTCCACTAGGGAACCATAAATATTGTTGAGCAGCCCTGATGATAGGTACCTCAAAATAAGATAAACCTCTAACAATCAAATTACCATTGATAATAACTGACTCTTCACCATTTGGAATTGGATTCATGTTCTTATTCGGTTCATTTACACTATTATGAACTTCAACAACAGCATATGGTTTCTTTTCACCATCACGTAGTGTACCTGCTGATGTAGCGTTTGGAGGAGTACCGATAAATACTCTATCAGGTACATCACCATCACCAGTACCCTCAGGTAATTGAGTATAGGCTTCAGATGCTGAATTTGCACCAATACAAGTAATTTTTGACATTTCTTTATGATCTTTACCTGCAAACATACAAGAATACGCACCAACAGCGGTATTATAGTTACCTTTTTCTAAGTTAATCAAAGCTGATGAACCTAGAGCCGTATTATATTTACCTGTTGTGTATTTCAAGGCATAAGCACCTACCGCTGTATTACCCTCTCCAGCTTCACCCGCACCAAGAGCATGATAACCAACTGCAGTATTAGCATTACCTTTAATATTTCGACCGGCTTGATAACCAATCAATGTATTTTCGTTAGCTGAATTAAGCATATTTGCACCAGCTTCATAACCAATCAAGGTATTTGCACCACCGGTTTTAACAGCTGCACCTGCATTATACCCAATAGCTGTATTGAAGTTACCTTCAGTAACATTTTTCAAAGCTCCTGCACCAACTGCAGTGTTACCTGAACCTTTTGTTAATTCTTTCAATGTATTATAGCCAAATGAAGCATTTTCTAAAGCATCATTTGTTATATTAGAATATGGGCCACCTAATAACATGTTACCATTACCGGCAAACAATGAACCTACAAGAACACCTTGAGATGAATTTCCTGCATATCTAAACTGCATTTGGTTTTGTGGAGCTCCAGCAAACGATGGACCAAGCTTTTTAGAAGCTGCAATTACAAATTTAGAATAAAGAACTTCACCTTGTCCGTTTTTAGTCAACGTTAAAACATCACCGGAATCAATCGGTTGCAAGCCTAAAAATGCCTGATTTACAAACATCTTATTTGGAGCATCAAAATATGCGTTTTTTTCATCATCCCCTGATATAAATGTCCAAACTTCATCAGATGTAACGTTTTGATATCTTCTTGTAAATACAGGAGCGAACGCAGCAAGCAAGATAGATAATGTAAGTAATAAAACCATTATCTCTGCTAAAGTAAAAGCTTTAAATTTATTATATTTCATACTCGACTCCATTAATTATTTTCTAATTTTTTAATTCTGCTATCAATATCTTTTATACGATTTTTGATTT
Source organism: Candidatus Gastranaerophilaceae bacterium (assembly GCA_045530955.1). Classification (GTDB taxonomy): domain Bacteria; phylum Cyanobacteriota; class Vampirovibrionia; order Gastranaerophilales; family Gastranaerophilaceae; genus Zag111. The sequence goes on along the minus strand of JAZSDA010000077.1, from coordinate 15,315 downwards.
TTGCCTGATCTTTTGCAACATCTTTAGCATCATCTTCCATTACAATAATTTCATTATTCAATTTTTCAACAGAAGTATCTAATGCTTTAATTGAATTGATAGTAGCAAAGAACATTTCATCCCAACGAATAGATTTGTAACCATCCGGATCATTAACTACCGCATTTGAGAAGTATTTTTCTAAATCTTGAGCCATAACCCCAACTTGAAGTTTTTTAGCTGCATCATCTTTGAATGTATAATAATATGGATTAACTTGTAATATTTTAGAAATAGCAACCTCATTTTCAGAGATATTATCTTTTAATCTGATATCAGAGGTTCTTAATACGTTTGGACAAGTAGCACGGTCAAAATAAGCATCATTTTTAGATGAAGATGTCTCAGCACAACGAGAATCACCTCTAGAATCATAATAAAGCAGAGACGGAGCGGTTATAGTTGAAGGGTCTTTAACACGCTTAAAGCTGCGACCGCCATCTTGTTCGATAGATAGCCCCAATGCATAGGCACTACCTAGATAAACTCCCCCTGAAGCAAGAGCAGCAAGAACAGCAAGCGTCGGAGCTAGAGATGCACCACCAGTAAGAATGAAAGCTGCAATCCCTGCCAAAATACCTAAAGCTGACATAACTATTTCAAAAATTTTACACTCGTTATTTCGCCATTTTTTACGACCGAAACCAAGACAACCTCTACCGCAGTGGCTTCTTGCTTGTTCTTTTTTACCATCATTATCCCTAACAGTAGTATAACCAGAGAAACCTGTCATATAGCCAGATTTTGAATCTGGGATATATAAATTACCTCTCACAACAAGGTGTGAGTTCATAACAACAGTAGGACCAACTTTAGTTGGTAATGTTGTTAATTTTGAATAATTTTTCGGAACGATATTGTGAATTTCTAATACTGCACGGCCACCGAACGCACCGTTAGGTTTACCACCAAGGAATATGTGATCATACTTATCACTTTCCCAACCTAAACCTTTAGTTGTTGAGTCCATACCTGTGTTAGATGCTGTATTATAACCGATACAAGTAGTATTACCAGCACTACCATTTTTATCGTTATTTGGGTTGAATGACGCACACGCATTATAACCAATCGCAGTTATATTCATAGCATCAGTATAACCACTTTCATATGTTTGATAACCAACAATTGTTGAACCTGTAGGGTTGATACCATAGTAACCACTATTCAAGACTACGTTACTACGAGCAGTATCTGACATCCCTGTACCTGCAACGTTATAACCAAGGAAAACGTTCATAGCACCAGATGAAGTTGGAAGCCCTAAACTGTTTGCACCAATTGCAACAGTAGAATCAACACCGTTAACAGTTTCAGTTTTACCAGTATTGGCACCTACAAAAACTGATTTTTTAGCTTTTGCGTATATATTTGAGTTGCTACCAACAGCAACCATAGCATCAAATTTGGAATCATTCTTTCCACCCATAGAAGATGACGCACCAACAGTTGTTGACAACGAACCTGTATGACCTTCTGTCAATTTACTAGCGGCATTCATCCCTAAAACGGTATGATATGAACCTTTACTCACCAATGTATTGAAGTTATTATCAGCCTCACCAGCCATTTTACTACCTAACACCCAGTTATACGGGGTTGCAGTAAATACACCAGCTAATGTACCGTTACCATCATTACCGATACGGAATTGAATCATATTTTGATTTGTCTTAGCTCTCAAAATTGCTTTTGAATAAGGCTTAGCATCAAACATACTTGGCTTGAAACCAATATAAGCAGATGATGATAACGCAGAAGATCCAGGGTCAAAGAATGCACTTTGAGATGGATCGTCTTTTACATACATCCAAACAGGTTCGTTTGCTCTTGATGTACCATGACCACGCTTAGTAAAAATTGGCAACATTGCAGCGAATAAAACTGCTACGACAACCAAAACAATTAACAATTCAGTAAGCGAAAATGCTCTCTTGAGTATATTAAATTTCATCCTCATCAAACTCCAAATACTATAACTTATATATAATATTATAACACATTTAAATATGTATTTCAACAAAAGAGAACATATATAAAGAAAAAGTAATAATTTAGTAACAATCTAAAATTTCAAGATATACAAAACTTTACAAAAGCCAATTATTGACGTGATAAAATTTGAATATGGCAACAAAAAAATTCAAATGGATAATTTGTATCTTAATCATTACTGGAAATTTTTTAGGAATGCTTGATTCCACTTCAGTAAATCTTGCCTTGTACCCAATTGCAAACGATTTAAACATTTCATTATCACAAGTTCAATGGGTTGTTATTGCCTATATGTTGGTACTAACAGTATTTCTACCATTTTTTGGAAAGATTGGAGATTTATTTCCAAGAAATAAAGTTTACAGTTTGGGATTTTTTATATTTGCTCTTGGGGCTTTTCTTAACACTACAGCAAGTAATTTTTATCTTTTAATTGCCTATAGATGCATAGAAGCTATTGGTGCCTCAATAATGGCATCAAATAGCATGGCTGCAATCGCAACAATTTTCAAAGGAAAAGAAAGAGGAAAAGCCCTTGGTCTTAATGCCAGTTTAGTTGCCATCGGTGGAATTAGCGGACCTGCAATTGGAGGTTTTTTGATTAACTCTTTTAGCTGGCACACAATATTTTATCCTGCAGCAATTGTAGCCTTATTTGGAGGAATCTTATCTTACAAATTACTCCCAAGCTATACTCCGGAAAGAGAAACATTTAAATTTGACTATAAAGGCTTTATTTATTTTAGTGTTGCACTATTCGCACTGCTTCTTGCAATTTCTCAGGGGCATACCTGGGGCTGGAAATCAGTTAATATCATAGCGTTAGGCGTAATTACTTTAATTTTCGGAAGTATGTTTTATTTAAGAGATAAAAAAATAAATTACCCGCTAATTGACTTCAAAATGTTTAAAATCAGAACATTTACCTTTGGAAACATTGCAGTTATGACATCTTATATGTGCATGTTTACAAACGCAGTATTGCTACCATTTTTCTTGCAAGAAATCGTAAAATATAACGCATTTATAAGCGGGCTTTTAATTTTACCATATTCCGTTGCATCTTCAGCCGTTGCTCCGTTTGCGGGAAGCTATTCAGGTAAAAATGGTAGCCGAATTTTAACAATGATTGGACCATCAATCTACATAATCGCACTTATAATTTTCACAACATTTAACACATCAACTCCGATGTGGGAAATAATCTTAGCCTCAATAATTATGGGGATAGGTAACGGCTGTTTCCAATCTCCGTCAAATAACGCCATTATGACTAGTGTTAAAAAAGACGAATTAGGTATTGCCAGTGGAATTTTAGGTCTTGCAAGAAACTTAGGAAACATCCTTGGGGTTGCAATCACGATTACTTTATTTGACAGTTTCAAAAATAATCTTCTTGTAGTTGGTACAAAATACCAAGACGCATTTTTAACTTCTTATCATTGGACAATGGGATTTGGGATAATATTTGGAGTAATTTGTTTAACTTGTGCATCAATTGCATATGCCCCTGCTAAAAAATAATTTGGCAAAAAATATTATCACAGGTTTTAATCTATTTAACAAAGAGGAAAACAAATGAAAATAGGACAAAAACCGCAAGATATATATAGAAATTTTGATAATTTTACATCAATAATCACAAAACATGCAAAGAAAAATCGCAGAATTGAAGAAGCTGAATTTAAATACAATATCCAAGAATTTGGGGATCAATTTGTTTCAGCAAAAGCTTTACCAAAATTCAATAAAGCAGCCAACAAACTTGCAGAAACTCTTGTCGGATTAGATAACGACAGACTTGCAGGGATAATTTATAGCACACTTATAAAACTAAACAGAGGAACTGACGCTAAATTCGTTGAAGACATCGCAACAAAAGCCTTAGCTATTGCACGCAGAAAACACGATATCGTACACATAGCAGCAAGAGCAAACGATCTTAAAGAAATTTACAAATTGAGCGAATACGGAAGCGATAGACACCTTAAAATTCTAAAAGAAGAAAAACGTGCACTAAATGATATCTGTCAAAATTACAAAAGTGCGAAAAAAAGATTCGAAACCATAACAAGACAAATGCGACCAGTTGAAAAATACCAAGAAATGTTAGCAGCTATCAGACTGGAAATTGCGGAAGTTTTAATAAAAAGAGGGGAAGATTTACCACTTGCAAAAGAAGAATTATTAGCATCAAAAGCCTTTTACGACCAATTCGAAGAGGGGCATAACGCTAAGAAGATTGTAGCAATTTTAAAGAAATTAGAAGGGTAAGATTTAACACTATTGAAAATTTCGTATCAGCGTTTTAAAATTAAAGTGTAAATTTTACACTAACAAATAATGATTGGCGGATTTATGACAAGTAATGAAAAAATAAGAAATATAGCAATTATCGCTCACGTTGACCACGGAAAAACAACGCTTGTTGACTGCTTATTAAAGCAAGCAGGTGCTTTCCGTAACAACCAACACGTTGAAGAACGTGTGTTAGATAGCAATGACCTAGAAAGAGAAAGAGGCATTACAATCCTTTCTAAAAACATTTCTATCGATTACAATGGTACAAAAATCAACGTTGTAGATACCCCTGGGCACGCAGACTTTGGTGGTGAGGTTGAACGAGTATTAGGCATGGTTGATGGTGCTCTTCTAATCGTTGATGCAGCTGAAGGACCGATGCCTCAAACTAGATTTGTATTATCAAAAGCATTAGAATTGGGTTTAAAAATTATTGTTGTAATCAACAAAATTGATAAACCTGCAGCAGAACCTTTAACTGCGTTAGATAAAGTTTTTGATTTGTTTACAGAATTAACAGACAGAGAAGATTTAATCGATTTTCCTTTCATTTTTTCAAGCAGTTTAAACGGATTTGCGATTAACGATTTGGATGATGAAAGAAAAGATATGGTACCATTGTTAGACAGTATCATTAAAAATATCCAACCTCCAACAGGAGATGAATCAAAACCTTTCCAATTCAGAGCAACAACACTTGATTATAATGAATACGTTGGAAGAATTGTTATTGGTCGTATAGTTAACGGTACAATCAAATCCCAAGAACAAGTTTGCGTAATCCACGCTGACGGTTCTCAAGAAAGAGGTAAAATTGTTAAATTATTCGGCTTCAAAGATTTAGGCAGAGTTGAAATCGAATCAGCTTCAGCTGGTGATATTGTAGGTATTGCCGGATTTTCAGACATACAAATCGGTGAAACAATTTGTGATCCAAACAATCCAGAAGCACTACCTCTAATCAAAGTTGACGAACCTACATTACAAATGAATTTCTCAGTAAATGATAGTCCATTTGCAGGTACAGAAGGTAAATTTGTAACTTCTCGTCAAATTAGAAAAAGACTTTACGATGAATTAGAAAAAAACGTAAGTTTAAGAGTTGAAGATACAGATTCAACAGATAGATTTAAAGTATCAGGACGTGGCGAACTTCACTTGAGTATTCTCATTGAAACTATGCGTCGTGAGGGCTTTGAATTTGCAGTATCAAAACCTGAAGTTATTTATAAAACTATCAACGATGAGCTTTGTGAACCATACGAAAACTTAATCATTGACGTTCCTGAAGAATATGCAGGTTCCGCTATCGAAAGACTTTCAGGCAGAAAAGCAGAAATGAAAGATATGCAAACTGCAAAAGGCAGAACAACTTTAACATTCCATATTCCTGCACGTGGCTTAATCGGCTTCAGAAGCGAATTTATCAGAATGACAAGAGGTGAAGGTATAATGTACCATACATTTTTACATTACAGACCTTTTGCAGGTGATATTCCACGTCAAAGAAGTGGTTCTATTATCGCTCACGAACTTGGGGAAGCTATTCCATACGCTTTGGCTCAATACGAAGATCGTGGAGTATTTTTCATTACTCCTAAAACTAAAGTTTATAGAGGTATGATTATTGGTGAATGTAACAGACCTCAAGACATCGTTGTAAACATCTGTAAGACAAAAAGACTTACAAATATGAGAAGTTCAACAGCTGATGTTATGGTTACCCTACAAGCACCAAAAATTCTTTCTCTTGAAGAAGCACTAGAATACATCGGAGATGAAGAATTAGTAGAAATCACTCCAGAAAATATCAGACTTAGAAAAGCTGAATTAAACAAAAAAATCTACTAGGGGTAAAGGAGTAAATATATAAAATACAAATAAAAAGACCGACAATTTAGTCGGTCTTTTTCAGTATTTAACAATTGCTAATCACGTTTTTTCAATGTTGGGAACGCAATAACGTCACGAATTGAAGGTGAGTTAGTCAATAACATAATAAGTCTATCGATACCAAGACCTAAACCACCCATTGGAGGCACACCGTGTTCTAATGCACAGATATAATCTTCATCGATAGGCATAGCTTCATCATCACCTGCAGCTTTTGCTTCCATTTGAGCTTCAAATCTAGCTCTTTGGTCGATTGGGTCTGTAAGTTCTGAGAATGCGTTAGAAATTTCCCAACCATTAACTCTAGTTTCAAAACGTTCAGTTAATCTTGGGTTGTTTCTGTGAACTTTTGCAAGAGGTGAAATATCTCTTGGATAATCGTAAATGTGGATAGGTTGAATTAGAGAACCTTCGATTTTTTCTTCGAATACTCTTTCAACAACTTGACCCCAATTATCACAATCATCAGCATCTACGTGAACTGATTTTGCAGCTTCTTTAGCAGCTTCAACTGTTTCGATAGTATTGAAATCAATTCCAGTAGCTTCTTCAACAGCACCTAACATAGTTTTTCTATCCCAAGGTGGAGTTAAGTCGATTTCATTTTCACCGTATTGAATTTTAGTTGTACCAAGAACTTCTTGAGCAACGAAAGCAACAAGATTTTCTGTTAATTCCATCATATCGTTGTAATCAACATAAGCTTGGTAAAGTTCCATCATTGTAAATTCAGGGTTGTGACGAGTGTCGATACCTTCGTTTCTGAATGAACGATTGATTTCAAAAATAGCTTCTGAAACACCACCAACCATTAAACGTTTTAGATAAAGTTCAGGAGCAATTCTTAAGAACATGTCCATATCTAAAGTGTTGTGGTGAGTAATAAATGGTCTTGCGTTAGCACCACCAGCTTGAGGGTGAAGCATTGGAGTTTCAACTTCCATAAAGCCTTTATTGATTAAATATTCTCTAACTTTTTGAATAATTAAACTTCTTTGTTGGAAAGTCTTTTTAACATCTTCATTCACAATCATATCAACATAACGTTGACGATATTTAGTCTCAACATCTGTTAAACCGTGGAATTTTTCAGGTAATGGCAACAAAGATTTAGATAAAATTTCTAAAGATTTTGCTTTAATTGTCAATTCACCACGTGGAGTTCTTCTAACAGAACCATAGAAACCAACGATATCACCGATATCAATAGTTTTTAAAGTGGCTAAATCTTCTTCAGATAAATTTTCTTTGTGCGAGAAGATTTGAATTTTACCTGAAGCATCAACTAAGTCGATAAACATACCAGTATTACGGTTAGCCATGACACGACCAGCAACGTGATAATAATCTTCAGTTTCTTCACCAACTGCCAAATCTTTATACTTATCTTGTAGGTCTTGAGCCATAATATCTTTGTCATAACCATACGGATAAGGGTTCAAACCTCTTTCTCTCAAATTGTTCATTTTTTGAATACGAACATTACGGATTTGATTTTGAGAAGAAGTTGATTCTTGAGTTTTTTCAATTTGTTGAGTCATCTTTTAAAATCCTTCTTTTTAATACATAATTTCGCAATAAAATTATATCACAAAAATATAAAACTAAAGTTAAATATATTTAATACAGATTTATTGCTTTTAATAATTTATGTGATAGCATAAGAATATCAAGGAGTAAGGGTGTGTAGCTCAGTCGGTAGAGCAGTTGACTCTTAATCAATTGGTCGAGGGTTCGAGTCCCTCCGCACCCAAGTTTGATAATTGAATAGAGAGTGCTAAGGACGAGAACCCACAAATCGCAGATTTGTCTCAGGTTCGAGCGAGGAGCGAGCAGAGGCTGAAAGGCGGGGTGTTTAAACCCGACTGGAACGCCGTTTAATGCGAGCGACTCAAGACAGTCCCTCCGCACCCAAGTTTAATATATTTTTATGTGATGTGTTTTAGTTTAAATAAGATAAAAGAAGGGGTAAAAATGGTTTGTACGTTAGACAAAAATAAAGTAACAACTATTAGAAAAGCATTCAAAGCTTTAGGTAAAAAGAATTTTGTATTTATTATGCACAATGGAAGTTTTCCATCTATTGCTGGTGAAAATACAGGTTTTGGTTCAGTAAACTCTACTGCAGGTAAAAAATTTATCGACTACGCTGCCGGTTTATTTGATGCTATTCAAATGGGTCCTGCAGGTAAGACTAAAACTTCTGATTCTTCACCTTACACTGGTACAATTTTCTCAAACAATCCATTGTTCATTGATTTAAAACAACTAACAACTGAAAAATGGAACAATATTTTATCAGTTGCAACTTTTAACGAAATCGTTGAAAACAACCCAAACAAAGATACTAACAAAACAAGCTATTCTTACATTACAAAAAAACAAGCCATTGCTTTATCAGAAGCTTATGATAATTTCATCAAACTTAACGATAAAAAACTTATGGCTGAATTTGATACTTACAAAATCGAAAACGATTCTTGGTTAGATAAAGACAGTTTATATGAAGCATTATCACTAGAACATGGTACAGATTTCTGGCCAAGCTGGAAAAATGCAATGGATAAAGCTTTGTTCAATCCAAAATCTTATGAAGAAAAAATTGAATATAGCAAACGTATCGAAGAAATTTCTAAAAAATATGCAAAAGAAATTGATGAATACAAATTCATTCAATACGTACTATACAAACAAAACTTAGACACTAAAAACTACGCTGATGCTAAAGGTATCAAAATGATTGCAGACAGACAAGTTGCATTCTCAGATAGAGATACTTGGGCTTACCAATCACTATTTTTAGAAGGCTGGTGTTTAGGTTGTCCACCTGATTATTTCTCAAAAGACGGTCAGGCGTGGGGCTTCCCTGTAATGGACCCTGAAAAACTATACAATGAAGATGGTTCATTAGGTGAAGGCGGAATTTTGATGAAAAACTTATTCAAAAAAATGTTCCGTGAGAATCCTGGTGGTGTAAGAATTGACCACATTGTAGGCTTAATCGACCCTTGGGTATATAAATCAGGCAAAAAACCATTACCAGAACAAGGTGCAGGCAGATTATACTCATCACCTGAACACCCTGAACTTAAAAAATATGCAATCATCAAAGAAGGTGATTTAGACTATACATTAACAGCAGATAACGAAAAACGTGTTAAAAATTTATCTGATGAACAAATCAGACTTTATGGAAGACTAATCGAAAAAATCGTTATCGCAGCAGCTGAAGAAGAAGGTCTTACAAAAGATGCTATCGTTTGTGAAGACTTAGGGACTTTGACAAACCCTGTTGCCGCTGTTATGAAACAATATGACTTATTAGGTATGAGATTAACTCAATTCACTGTACCAACTGAAGAAGAAGACCCATACAGATGTAAAAACATCACAAAAAGATGTTGGGCTATGGTAGGTACTCACGATAATAGACCTGTAACCTTATGGGCTAAAGATTTAGTTAATACTCACGAAGGCTACCTACACGTTAAAAATCTTGTAGAAGACTTATTTAAAGAAGAACAAGACAAAGACTCTATCATTGTAAGAATGACAAACGACAAAGAATTCTTGAGAGAAACAAAATTGGTAGAATTGTTTGCTTGTGAAGCTGAAAATATGCAAATTTTCTTCACTGATTTCTTCCAAATGAGCCAAACTTACAATACTCCTGGCACATCAGGGGATAAAAACTGGAGCTTAAGACTTCCTGAAAACTTCGAAGACATGGAAACTATCAATTTACCACGTCTTTTGAAAAAAGCAATTATTGCAAGAGGTAGTGAATTTGCTAACGCAAATAAAGAAATTATCGGAGAATTAGATGAAATTCAATAAGATTTTCAAAGTTGCACTTACAGTTGCAATCCTTTTTGCAACATCAAATATAACATTTGGAGCTATTGCAACAGATGCAAAACTTCAATATAACAAAGGCATTGACTACTATCAATTAGGTCAATTTGAAGAATCTGCAAATTGTTTCAAAAAAGCAATTGAATTAGATCCTAATTATATTGATGCATATTATAACCTTGGTTCAATTTTAGAATATTTAAAACAAGATGAAGCAGCTTTAGCTGTATTCAAACAAATCATTTTAAGAAAACCAGATGATTACGAATCAGTTTATAAAGCTGCGGTATTGAGTAAAAAAGTTGGCGAAGTCGAAAAAGCAAAAATGTATTTGACTTTAATCCCAACAGATACACTAATTGGGAATAGAGCAAAACAACTTGCGGCAACAATGGAAACTGACATCCCAACAGAAAAAGCCAAGCAAGTAGAACCTGAAAACTACGTTCAAGCTAATCCTCAAAACGATTCTGACGGGATGTATAGTAACATTTCAAGTCCAACCGGACTTGTTACAGACAAAAATGGGAACCTATTTGTTGCAGGATTTTCAGACAATACAATTTATAAAATCGGACCAGACAACAAAAAAATCGTTTACATTAAAAGCGAAAAAATCGATGGCCCAATCGGATTAGCAATTGACACCGATGAAAACATCTATATTGCAAACTACAACAAACACAACATTTTAAAAGTTGATAAAAACGGTGCAATATCAGAACTTATCGGAAACATCAAAAACCCTTACTGCATGTACATAACAGACGGTCTGCTATTTATATCATCACAAGGCAGCAATTCTGTTATCCGCTACAAACTTAAACGATAATATTTATTATTTAAGATAAGAAAATATTATCCTCTAATGGTAACAATGAGTTGATACTAATATTAAACATTTCTTCTTAATATTACAGTTAAGGAGAAATGTTTATGAGCGAAAACAGCAAGTTACTTTATAAAAAGATGCCCATTGAAGAGCTTGTTGTTTTATCTCAAAAAGAAGATATTAAAGCATTAGAAGAACTAATCAGAAAAATTCAATCAGAAGTTTATGCAACCCTAAGCTATCTATTAAAAAATAACGAAAGTCTATCAGATTTAACCCAAGAAATACTATTCAAAATCGCAAGAAATATCACGAATTTAAAAAACCCAAAATGCTTTAACAGTTGGTTAAACCAAATTATAACAAACACTTACTACGACTTTCTAAGAAAAAAGAAGACAAATTTTGAAACTGTACCTATTGATTACAATTGTGAAAACACTAACTTTGAAATAAAACTTGAAATCCCTGATTTCAAAACAAAACCAATTGAAAAATGTATTACAGCCGAATGCGAAAAACTTATAAAAAACGCAATAAGAGAATTACCCGAAGCCTTTAGAATTGCAATTATTCTAAGAGAATTCCAAGGTCTAAGCTATGAAGAAATCGCAAAAACAACCCAATCAAGTATTGGTACAGTAAAATCACGAATATCACGTGCAAGAATAAAATTACAAGAAGCCCTAAAAAATTATATCTAAGGAGTTTAAAATGAATAAAGACCTTACGTGTCAACAAGTTTCTGCCCTATTAAATTTTTATATAGAAGACAAACTAAATCCAAGATTAAAAGAGTACGTAAATTTACATCTTGAAAAATGCCCTCATTGTAAGAAAAAAATAGAAGAATTGAGAAAAATTTTAGAAAAATACAATCATCAAAAAACTAATCTTAAGGTAATCAAAAATGATTGTTCAAACAAATTACCAGAAGAATCAATGTGCCGATTATCCGCTTATATTGACAACGAATTGAACGAAAACGAAAATATAAAAATCAAAAAAATGACAATTTCTAATCCAAATGCAAGAAAAGAATTAGAAACAATGTATAAATTCAGAAAGATAATGCATTCTGCTTACGAAAAGACTAAGAACGATAATCACTTTGATTATTCAAAAAGTATAATTTCTCAAATGCAAGATACAAAAGACTACACAACAGATTATTTTTACAAAATTACTGCAATTTTTGTAATGCTTATCACCGCAATTATAGGGGGATTTATCTACCTATATTTTTAAAGACGAAGAAGTTGGGTAAACACTATATCTTGAGTAAGTACCATCAATGAAAGCATCCATTGTTGGACGTCTTTTATAAGAATTTTGATTAAACACGCTTTGATTTGAAACATCACCTGTTGATGGTTCTAAAGCAGCAATAAATTTTTTCTGACGATTTGCGGCAATTTCATTACGAACAATCGGGGTAACAATATTGCAAGACAAAATTGAACCAACAGTAGTAAACAATACATCCATACCACTTCTAAAATCTTTAAATTTTGTCATCATTTCAGGAGTTAATTGACCTTGAGTAAGGACATCAAAACCTTTTTTACCAACATTTGCAACATTTTTATCTGTTAAAAATTTACGAACTTCTCCTGGTAACCAACGACCTGTATCAACAAGTTTTGAGCCTAAACCTTTACAAGTCTGAGTGATTAGATAAAACGAAATAATATTCACACCAGCATCAGCTATTTCTTGAGGAATCATATATAACTTTTGCTTTTTAGGAATTTTATCGTTAATCATAATTGCTACAACTTGAGCAGCAGAAGATAAAATCCAGCCGATTACCCCAGTATGGATAAGCATTTTACCAACGTTATCACCATAGTTTTTAGCAACCCAATTTACGAAAGGTTTAAGGAAATTAGCCACGAGCCACCTCCCTCACCTCTTGAGGTTTTTGCTGAGCAATAATTTGTTGAGTTGTTTGCTTTAACTTAGCCTCTTCAGCTTTAATTGCGTCTTTCTCTTTAATCTTATCAACGAATTTATTGGTTAGGAATTTTGTTAGCGGAGCATCAATTGCAAAATTTGTAATAGTCATCACAAATAAAGACAAGAATGTTCCCAAAGCATTTTTATGATGAGTTAAATCTGTCAACACACCAGAAATTGCAGAATCTGGAGTGAATAAGGTTCTAAGCCAAGGCCATTTTGTTTTTGAGGTAATTTGGGAAGGAAGCATAGAAAATGCATCAATAGCCTTGATACAACCTTTTCTTACAAGAACACCTGTTAGAGTCCCTGCAATAATTTTTGCAACAGTTCTTGCTGCTGAAACTTTACGTGTTTCTTCATCAACCTTTCTATTGTGTAAATCAATAAACGGCTGACTCATCAAAGCTGTAACACCTAATATTAAACGGTTTTCAGGGGAAGAAATATTTTTACCAATCCAAGTAATAATTTTATTAGCTCTTTCTCCTTTAATTGTAACAGTAGGAATAGCACCCGCAACAGCACCAGTTACGCTGCGAGCAACAGTAGATATTCTATTTACATTAAGACTAGTCATAAAAATTTCCTACCCAAATTTGTAATGGTTATAAAACAAATTAATTGACCAATTTTGCTAGTAAATTCACAAAAATTTACACAAAAAATGAGGTATAACCTAAATCATACCCCATTTTATAAAAATAATCTATTCTTTTACAGAATTGCACCTTTTGGAACAACCGTAACACCACCAGAAGAAACATGGAAACCACGTTTAATATCTTCTTCACGGTCAAAACCAATTTTTGTATGAGGTGGAATTACAACATTCTTATCAATGATAGCTTTTCTAATTTGCGAATATCTACCAACTTCAACATTTTCCATCAAGATACTATCTGTAACACTTGAATAACTGTTGATACGCACTTTTGGAGATAATACGCAGTGAGAAAGACCACCACCTGAAATAATACAACCTTCTGAAACCATAGAGTTAGTCGCCATACCAACTCTATCGCCTTCTTCCCAAACGAATTTCGCCGGTGGGTAGTTGTAGTTAAATGTTCTTAAAGGCCATTCTTTTGAATACAAATTCAATTCAGGAGTATGAGCCAACAAGTCCATATTAGCTTGCCAATAAGCATCAATACTTCCTACATCTTTCCAGTAACCTCTTTCACTATCAGTCATACCTGGGAAAGAATTATCAGCAAAGTTATAAACATAAATATTTTTACCTTCAGCCAACAATGTTGGGATAACATTTTTACCAAAATCGTGTTTTGAAGTTTGATCTTGGAAATCTTTTTCTAAAGCGGTTAAAAGAATTTCCTTATCAAAAATATAGTTACCCATAGAAGCCAAACACCAACCAGGACGACCAGGGATTGATTTTGGAGGAGTTTGAGGTTTTTCAACAAAGTTGATTAACTTCCAATTATCATCAACCTCCATAATACCAAATTCTGATGCTTCTTCAATCGGAATAGGAATACCTGCGATTGATAAATCAGCTTTATTATCTTTGTGAAAGTCTAACATTTGATTAACTTGCATTTTATAAATATGGTCACCACCAAAAATACAAACATATCTAGGATCTTCATCTAAGATATGGAAAATATTTTGATAAATAGCATCAGCCGTGCCACGGTACCAATCGTTACCAGTTCTCATTTGAGCTGGAGCAAGGTCAACATATTGATTTAAGAATGGTGATAATTGCCATCCTCTTGTAATATGTTTGTTCAAAGAATCTGACTTGTATTGAGTCAAAACTTTGATTTTGTAAAATCCTGAGTTGATAAAATTATTGATAACAAAATCAATAATTCTGTAACGTCCACCAAACGGAACTGCAGGTTTTGCTCTATCTTTTGTCAAAGGAAACAATCTTTTTCCTTCGCCACCTGCTAAAATCATAACTATTGCATCATCAATTGTTGACATATAAATCCCTTCTCTTACTATATAAAAATTATATAATAAACCATTTGAAAAGGCACTAATACTTAATGATTAATTTTCCCTAAAATTATTTTACAATTTGCACAAAAGAAAACGACTGGTTTGTAGTCAGTCGTTGGAAAATCAATAGGAAAAAGGGAAAGGAAATTTATTTTTTATCCGTTTCGGATATCTTTATTATCTTTTTTGTTTGATTCCCTCTCCTTGGGAGAGGGGTAGGGAGAGGGTTTTACTCTCACATATTTTTTGGATTGCCACGTCGCTTTGCTCCTCGCAATGACAGACTTTCCTTGTTTAATTATGCGTTGAATGTCTTGAATGATGAATCAACGTTCTTAGAAATTACTTTCTTAACCGCTTCCATCTCTGTTGAGATTGCTGATTCTTCTGTGTCTAATTGTTTTAATCGTAATTCTAAGTCTTTATCTTGACCGTGGATAATTTCGATTTTTGCGTTGATTGCATCG
>JAZSDA010000020.1:0-36478 GCA_045530955.1 Candidatus Gastranaerophilaceae bacterium | reverse complement strand
GTTGTTGGCTCTTTTTATGTAAAACCAGAAAACTGGATACCGTTTGCACCTAATGGCTTGGAAGGTATTTTCACAGGTGCGTTTATAATATTCTTTGCTTATATTGGTTTTGATGCTCTTGCGACAGCTGCTGAAGAATGTAAAAATCCTCAAAAAGATTTGCCAATTGGTATTATTGGTTCATTATTAGTAACAACAATTGTTTATGTCTTGGTTGCTTTGGTTTTAACAGGTATGCAAGATACTGCAGCACCTGTTTCAATGGACTTTTTAAAAGCTCCAATGGCATTTTGTATGATGCAAGCTAAACAAAATTGGGCTGCAGGTTTGATTTCTGTTGGTTCTTTAGCTGGTTTAACTTCAGTTTTACTAGTTTTAGAAATGGCCGCAACAAGAATTTTGTTTGCAATGAGCAGAGATCATTTCATCTCTCCAAAATTCCAAACATTAGATAAAAAATATAAAACTCCAGCTTTATTAACTTGGACAGTTGGTATTTTAGCTGTTGTTGGTATTTTGACATTGAACTTGGATGTGGCTGCTGAACTTTGTAACTACGGTACATTTACATCATTCATTATTGTTTGTGTAGCGGTTCTAATCTTACGTCATACAGATCCAAATAGACCAAGACCGTTCAAAGTTCCATTCTCACCTGTAACTCCGGCATTAGGTATTATTTGCTGTGGTGGTTTGATGATTTACAAATCATTAGAAGCTGGTAGTTCTGCAATGTTGTTCCCTGTTTGGTTAGGAATGGGTGCTATCATTTATCTTCTATACGGTTTTATCAAAAATAGAAATAATGAAAATAGAATTCATAGAGAAAAAGTTCACGGAAGTAGTAATTAAGGAAAAACAATGGGTATTGATATTAAACAAATAGGTCAAAATTTATTTAAAAGAAGAAGTATGGACGATTTGATTGCGACAACAAAGCGTTCAGAACTTAAGAAAACTTTGAATGTATTTGACTTAATTGTAATTGGTATTGGTGCGGTTGTTGGTACTGGTATTTTCACAATTATCGGTACAGCTATTCAAGGTGGAGCAGAAAGCGTTGGGGCAGGCCCTGCAATTGTAATTTCAATGGTATTAGCGGCTATTGCTTGTGTGTTTTCAGCGTTATGCTATTCAGAAATTGCTGCTATGATTCCTGTTGCAGGTAGTGCTTATACTTATGCTTATGCAACACTTGGTGAATTTATGGCGTGGATGGTAGGTTGGATTTTGATGCTTGAATATGCAATCGGTAATATTACTGTTGCAAGTGCATGGACTGGGTATTTTATTCAGTTCTTGAAAGGGTTTAAGGCATACTTACCTGATTTTATTGTAAATTTCCCATTATGGTTAAGATATGATATTAGAACAGTTCAGGCAATATGTGATGCAAATAATTGGGATATTCATGATAAAGTTCCATATTTGTTTAACCATATTCCAGTTGCGATTAACTTCCCATCTGTTTTTATCGTAACTGTTTTGACTATTCTTTTAGTAATCGGTATTAAAGAATCAACAAAAGTTGCAAGTATTATGGTTGGCGTAAACTTGTTTATGATTTTATCATTTATCTGTGTTGGTTCATTTTATGTTAAACCTGAAAATTGGACTCCATTTTTCCCAGCTGACCCATCAGGTATAATTATGGGTGCGTTTTTAATCTTCTTTGCGTATATTGGTTTTGATGCGATTTCAACTGCCGCAGAAGAAACTAAAAATCCTCAAAGAGATTTGCCTGTTGCTATTTTAGGAACATTAGTTATTTGTACTGTTTTATATGTATGTGTAGCTTTGGTATTAACAGGTATTGTTCCTGTTGGTAATATCGATATTAACGCTCCGATTGCTCATGCGATGAGTTATATTGGCAAAGATTGGTTTGCTGGAGCTTTGTCATTAGGTGCTTTGTGTGCATTAACTTCAGTTCTTTTGATTTATCAATTAGGTACAACAAGAATTTTATTCGCAATCAGCCGTGATAGATTTTTACCAAAGTCTTGGAGATTAATTCACAAAAAATTTAGAACTCCACACGTTATGACTTGGATTTCAGGTTTAATTGTAATTATTTGTGGCTTGTTTATGGATTTGAATATATCATTGGCGTTGGCTAATTTTGGTACATTTACATCGTTTGTAATTATTTGTTTAATTGTTTTAATCTTGAGAAAAATTGAACCAAACAGAGAAAGACCATTCAAAGTTCCGTTCTGTCCTTGGTTCCCAATTTTAGGTATAATCATTTGCGGTGTGTTGATTGTGTATTCATTCAACGAACTTAAAACATCTTCAATATATTTTGTATGGTGGTTAATTGTAGGTGTTCTAATCTACGCATTATATGGCTATCATCAAAAACGTTTAGAAGAACGCAAAAGATTAGGTAAAAAAGCATAGAAAAAAAGGAAGATTTCAAATCTTCCTTTTTTATTGGTGAACTTTTAGTTCAAATAAGTTTTTATCAAATTCTGTAAAATCATTTATGATTCCTGTTACACAAGGCATTGATTGATAAAGTTCAGGCGGCTCCTCTGTACAAATTGCAATAATTTTGCCGATTTTTGCATCTCTTGCTGAATTTATTCCAGAAATTGCATCTTCTACAACAATACAATCTTGAGGAGCTAATTCCAAATTTTTTGCTGCGATTTCGTAAATATCAGGAGCGGGTTTGCTTGGAATAATTCCATCAGCGTAAACAACTTTGTCGTATTCAAACCAGTTTGCTAAGTTAAAGGTTTTAAAATAAAAATCAACGTTTGTTTTATCTGACATTGTTGCGATTGTACGTGGAATATTGTTTTCTTTTAGAAAATCCAAAAATTCAACAGCACCTTTGGTAAGGTGAAGAGTTTTAGGGCTAGCTAGACACATTTGTCGATAGTATTCTTCTTTTTCTTGTCCGATTTCTTCAACCATTTCAGGGGTTGGTTTTCTTTTAAGTGCATATTCAAGAATTTGTTCGTTTGTTCGACCAAACATATGCTTGACCATTTCTTCATCAGTGAATTCAACACCTGTTAGACGTTTTGAATATTCTCTCCACGCTAATTTATGCAAGTGGGAATCACAAAATAGGGTTCCGTTAAAATCAAAAATTATACCTTTGTATTTCATTTTTAGTTCTCCGTCATTCTGAGTGAAGCGAAGAATCCCAAAATTTAGTTAGAGATCCTTCGGTTAAAACCTCAGGATGACAATTTTTTATTGTCTTTCCATAAGTTTGTTATAGATGTCTAAATAGGTTTGTGCACCTTTTTCTTTGTTTAGCATTTTATAGGTGTAAGCCAAATTATAATAAAACATTGGCTCATCATTTTTAGCATCCACTGCTCTAAAGAAATTGTATCTGGCATTACGATATTCTTTTAGTTTTAGGTAAGCACAACCCATGTTGTAATAACCGTAGGCAAAATCATCTTTGTATTTTACGGCTTGTTTGAATTCTGCAAGTGCCATATTTGGTTTGTCTTGAATTAGGTAAATATACCCAAGATTATAATGTCCCTTATAAAATTTAGGGTCTTTTTCGATTGATTTTTTGAACATGTAAGTAGCTTCATCAATTCTATCTTTGTCTTGAAGAATGTTGCCGATAAGTAGCCAGTCTTCAGCACTTCTTAAATCTTCCCCTTTTGTTTTTAAAAGTTTTAGAGCCTCATCGATTTCATTTTGAGCGTATAAAACTTTTGCTTGTTGGGAAGTTGCATCCACAACTTCTTCTTGTTGAACTTCTTTTTTCCAAGGAAGAGCAGCTTCTGTTGAAACTCCTCCGATAAATCCTAAAACTAAAATTGTTAATAATATCTTTTTCATAACTAGATTATAAGATAAATGTAAGAATTTTACCAATTAATTTGACGAAATTTTAAACGTGGTAATAATGTTATTATTGATGTCTCTTTTACTGAACTGAACCCTGCTATTACTCCTTTTAGCAGGGTTTTTATTAATCAAAAGAACCGACATTTCTGTCGGTTCTTCGAATCATCCATTACACACTTCACTTTTAAATACACTTACTTACGATGATGCTTTACTGCCTGTTAGGAATGATAATAATGCTACACCAGCAGCTATACAAAGTCCGATTGGACCAGCTTTTGATACAACTTTACCGATAGTGCCACCTGAAGTTCCGGCTTTTGCAGCTAATGCTCCTACACCTTTTACTGCACCGTATGTAAGACCGCCGACAACACCTGCACCTGCTATTCTACCAGCATTTTGAGAAGCTTTTTCTCCTGTTGCAACTGGGGAATTTGTTGTATAAGCTACGTTATCTTCTGCTGAGTTTTTATAATATGTACCCAATGTCATTGAGTTCAATAAACCTTGAGTAAATGAGCCGTGACCATATTGTCTTATGTCTTGAGTTAGAGTTACTCCACCGTTCATTTGTGCGTATAAGCTCTTAGCTCTTGCTTGAATGTCTTGTGGGTTACCATCACCATAAGCAGCTGCGACAGCATTTACGTACTTGTCGTATGCTTCTTTAATTTGGTCTTGTTCATTCTTCATAATCTTATCTTTTAACGCAGTTGCTGCACCTTTAACACCTTCCATTGAGGCGTTAATTTTCATATCAGCGTTTCTGTTCATTTTTTGCTGATCGATATTATAGTCAACAGAGAATTGTTGATTTTGTCTTAAATAATCGTAATATTGTTGTGGATCATATCCCATACCAAGACCCATCATTGGCATTGGTGGCATTGCTCCAAAAATGCTACCACCTAATAAAGGTGCTGATGTACTATAGCTCATAAGGTCTATGTCATCAAACATATACGGGTCTGAATATAATCGTGGTGAAAATGCACCAATATTCATTGCGTTAATCATAACTAACCTCCAAAAAATATTAACCTTTAACCTACCTTACCTATATAAAGTTTTTTTTTATTGTTTAATTGCGTTATGTTAACAAGTTGTTACATTTCTGTTACATTATTTGGTTGATGTGAAATTTTAAAATTTTGTTTAATATGTATATGTGCACATAAGAAGGCGGATGCTTTGAAAAAATTATTGTCAGCTTTATTTTCATTATTTGTTATTGCGGTAATTGCGGTTGCCGTATATTTTAATCAGCAATTCTGCCTGACTCAATTTGATAAAGTAAAAGGGATGTATTACGTTTACAAAGGGGATAAGGCTTACCATAATATGAAGATGCAAAAAGCCATCAAATATTATAATAAGGGTTTGTCTTTATATCCGCAGCATTATGGGGCTTGGTACAACTTAGGTAATATTTATGTTGCTTATGAGGATTATCAATCAGCTTTAAATGCTTATTCTGAGGCATTTAAACACAATCCGAAAATGATGATTGCAAGAATGAATTATGGGATTGTGTCTTCTGAAAAATTAGGGGATTTTGATTCTGCTCTTGAGCAGTATCAACAAGTTATTCAAACAAAACGTAAGTTGATTTCTATTCCTTATGTTTACAGTAACAAAGTTAGTTACAAGGAAAACAAGGCTATTGCTTATTATAATATTGGTGTAACTTATCGTTTGAAGTCATTGTATTCAAATGACGATTGGGAATTGAAAAGAAAATATTTGTCAAAAGCTATTGAATCATATCAAAAATCAATAGAAATTCATCCTGATAGTTACGATGCTCAATATAATTTAGGGGTAGCTTATCATACGATAGGTGATTATGATAGGGCAGGCATGTGTTATTGTCGTGCAATTAAACTTGCTCCGATGAATTATGAGGCTCATTATAATTTAGCTATTCTGCTTAGAAAAATGCGTCATTATAAAGAGGCTTATGAAGAAATTGATAAAGCTCTAACATTGATTACTGCGTTAGATGAAAATGATGCGGTTCAACAATATGTAACTATTGTTTTAAATGATATAACAAGAAATGTTTATCTAAACGAAGAATATAAACGTTATCTTCAATCTATTCTTGATGAAGAAAAACGTAAAATTGCTCAGCATATGGCAAAAAGTGATAAAGAAATTTCTGCAAAAGAAGATAAGAACGGAAAAACTCCGGATTCTATTACTTCTGTTGGTATAAATTTTGTGAATGGAAAGATTGTTGCAACTGAAGAATTAGATCAGGCTATGTTGGAAAACTTTGGTCAATGTCCATCAATTTCTTATTTTGATCCAAATTACGTTGAAGAAGAATAACTTATAAAATCTTTATAAACCCGCAAATTAATTTATCTTGTGTATTAATATAATATGCAAATTTTACCGGTAAGTATAAATTTATTTAATCAAAAAAGGGTTCAGGGAGTGAATTCTGGTAATTTTGCGTTACCAGTAGCACCAAAGTTAAAACCATTGGCTGTTGATACAGTATCTTTTAAAGGTTCTGCTCCAAATGCTGAACATCTGAGAGCGTTGTTGCCTTATGGAATACCAGATTTATACTCTGATACAATTCTTATGGATCCTGATGATTTGCAAAAAATGCTTGATAGAAGACTTTTTAACGGTAATTTGAGGACTATTGTTAAAAATACTAAAAAGTACAAACCTTGTTTGTTTCCAGTTGAAAGAGAGTTTTTTAACATGCTAAGAGCTGAAGCCAAGCGTAATCCAAAAGGACGTTTGGATGAATATATTCAACGTTTGGTTCCATATCATAGCCAAAGATTATTAGCTATTCAGACTCCAATTTTTCAAGAATTAAATAGATTATCAAAGAAAATGCCAGCTGATTTATTAGAAGAATACAACTATTTAATGTATGTAACTAATAGGAAACTTTCTAATGAGCCAATTTATATGCCATTTAGCGTGAAGGAATTCAAGTATAAATTAGGTAGAATAAAAGAACGTGTTGATAAGTCTAAAAACCATGACCAAAAAGCTGCAATGCAAAAGGTTATGAAAATGGCGAATTCTGTTCCTGAAATTTCAAAAGAGAAAAGATTAAGTTCAAAATTCCCAATTAAAAAATATGAGCGAAATCAGATGATGATGGTTTTGGAAATTGCAGATTTTGTCGAACGTTCTCCATTGAGAAATGATAAAGACTTACAAAATTTGATTAACATTTCAAAATCTCAAGTTTATAAAAGTCCAACAAATATAAAATTTAATAGGAAATCGTTTATTCACGAATTGAAGAAAATCCTGGATAGAATGCCTGATAAAAAACTTGCAAGACAAATGGAGCAAGTTGCAGTTAGCTTACCGACATCTAAAGAAAATATTTCTGCTTTTATTATGAAATCTGCTGACAGATCTCCTCAACAGGTTGGATACGATATGTTTCAGGGTTCATTAGGCTCAGTTGACCATTTGTTAGCTTCTCATAAAGGCGGACATAATTGTTTGGAAAATTATGCCCTAACTTCTTCATTTATGAATTCTAAAAAGGCTCATCAACGATTGGCTGTTATGTTACGTAATAACCCTGAGGTAAGAGTTTATTGCCAAAATCATGTTGATAAATTGATAGAATTAGCTAATGGCGGGGTTTTTGATAGTGTTGGTTTATCAAAAGGATATATTTATACCCTAGCAAACAGGATTGAAAAATTATCTCCTAAAGAAGACCCTTTAATATTAGACGTAAGTGCGTTAAAATATTAATAGGAAGATGAAACAAAAATATTCTGCAAACTTTAAAAGGTACAAAAGAGAAATCCAATCAAGTTCGGATTGGAGAGATTGTTTTTCGGATAATTTTTATTCCGCAGGTGTAAATGAGGATTGTTTACCTAGTATAAATTCTTTGTCCCTTGCACCTATCCAAAATTCTTCAAAACTAAGAATGTTATTTGCTTATCGTCTGCCTTGTATGTATTCAGGTATCCCGATGATTGAGCCAAAACTCTTAAGTCGTTGGATGAAAAATAGAGTCTTTAGTCGTCCTGCCCCTGAGGTGTTTGAGATTTTAGCTCCATATGCGGATAGCTTTCAAGCAGGAACGATGGAAGCTGAAGCGTTTAAAATTCTTTATGAACGTTCAAAAATCAATCCAAGAAAGAATTTAAAAGAAATTCTGACAGAAGTGAAGCCTATTTATAGTCGAATTTTGCGTAAGGCTCAAACTCCTATTTTTCATGAATTGTTAGTCGCATCAAAAGATTTGCCAGAAACTTATCAACAAAGGTTTGAGTTATTGATTCAAGATGCTGAAAATAAATTAAATGAACGTCCAGTTTTAATTCCGTTTTCATCTTATGAGTTTAAATATAAGTTATGCAAAATCAAAGATGATATTGCAAATGGGCAAAATTTAAAAGCAAAAAAAGTTATGAATAAACTCATAAAAGAGTCTAAGCACCTTGCTAATACAACAAACAGCAAAACTATTGCTCATCAGAAAAAAGTTATAAGATTTTTAGAATATATTTTGAAAAAATCTATATTACGTAACCATGAGCAATTAAAAGAATTGATTGAAATCTCAAAATCTAAATTAAACAACGAAGAAATTATTGTTCCGTTTACTAGAAAGTCTTTCATTTATGACGTAGTCAGAATAATTGAGGACTATCCTGATAGTGATGTTCAGGACAAATTTATTGAAATCGTTCAGAAACTTCCGACATCTCAGACATTTCTAGCTGCTTATATTATGAAAATTGCAACAGAACCGTCAGAAAAAATTGGTTATCGTTTGATTTGGCCGTCATTGGCATCAATTGAACATTTATTGCCACGCTCTTGTGGGGGACAAGATATAATGGCAAACTTTGGCGGTGCTACAACCAGAGAAAATTCTGCAAGAAAAAGTATTGATTTTGTAGAACAACTTGAGCGTCGTCCTGATACACCCAAATATTGTCAAATGTATGTTGATAGGCTTATTGAACTTTATCGTGATGGTACTTTTGATAAGTTAAATGTTAACCCAAAATACATCACAGATTTTGCAAAAACAATTTTTATTCAGTCAAGACGCAAAGTTAAACTTGATGTTTCTAAAATGTATCGAAATAATTCAGAAGTTGCTTAATTCATCCCTATCCTTTGACTGCACCTTCATTTTCGCCTGAAATGAAGTATTTTTGCATTGCAAGGAAAAAGATTATAATTGGGATAGTTGAGATAATTGAACCTGCTGCGATAAATCTCCAGTTAGAAGAAAACATTCCCTGTAAGTTGTTAACGCCAACTGGTAAAGTGTACATTGCTTCTTTTGTCAGTACAATACTTGGCCATAGGAATTCTCCCCAAGAGCCGATAAATGTGAATATTGCAAGAACCGCCAATGATGGTTTTACCATAGGTAAAAGAACTTTCCAAAATACTTGGAAAACATTACAACCATCAACAATGGCAGCTTCTTCCATTTCTCTTGGAATAGCTAAGAATGCTTGTCGCATCAAAAATATTCCAAAAGCACTTACTGCAAATGGCATAATAAGTCCGATAAATCCCATTGTATCATTTACGCTATCTACAAGATGAAGTTTTAGAGTGATTAAATAAACAGGTAACATAATAGCTTGGAATGGTACCATAATCGTTGCAAGAATAGAGAAAAATGCGATTTTTTTACCTTTGAATTCCATCCTTGCTAAAGGATAACCTGCAAGTGATGATAGTATCAAGTTTAATAAAACTGTTCCGCCTGCAACTATCATACTGTTTATGAAATATCTCATCAAATCAACTTTGTGCCAAACACCAACATAGTTTGCGAAAGTGAAATCCTGAGGGATTATGGTTGGTGGATATGCAAAAATATTTTCTCCACTACCCTTTAAAGATGTTGATAATAACCAAATAAACGGAAAAATCGAAAGTAGTGATACGAAAATTAGGGTTGCGTGTATCCATATGTTTTTAAACTTCATCATATTTGATATTTCCCCCTTTCAAAACAGCAAATGTTTATAAGTGAGAATATCATAACTATAACAAGTAAGATTACTGCCATAGCTGAAGCATAACCTAAATCAAGGTTTTCAAATGCTTTTTCGTATATGTAATAAACAATAGTTTTTGTTGAATTTAGAGGTCCGCCTTTTGTCATAACATAGATTTCTGCAAAGATTTTCATTGCAGAAATTGAGCTTATTGTTGTAACAAGTGCAATTGTTGGCATAATATGAGGGATAGTTACTGTTAAATGTTTTCTTAAAAATCCTGCTCCATCAATATCACAAGCCTCATACAATTCTTTTGGAACACTCATTAATGCGGCAAGATAAATCATCATATAATATCCGATACCTTTCCAAATAGTAACGATTATTACTGAATATATCGCATATTTTGGGTCGGTTAACCAGCCGATAGAATTTATATGTAATACATTTAAAATATAATTTAAAATCCCTTGTTCAGCGTATAACCATTTGAAGGCAATTGCTGCAACAACGATTGAAACGATTACAGGCAAGTATATTAGAATTTTGTATAATGTTATTCCTCTGATTTTTTGGTTTATCAGAATAGCCAAAAATAAAGGTACAATTGCCAAAATCGGAACGGCTACAACAAGATATAAAACAGTATTCCACATAACTTTATAAAATGTTGGGTTGTGCAAAATGTCGATATAATTTTGCAAACCTGTAAATGTTGCGTGGTAGATGTTTGTTGAATAATCTTGGAAGCTAAGTAAAATAGTTTGGAAAAACGGGATAAAAAAGAATACAACCAAAACTAATGCCGCAGGCAATAAAAACAAGTAAGGTGCAGTTTTTCCATAATACTTAAACATATACAAATTATCCCACTATTTAATGGTGTAGTCAAGTTTATTTAATCTTGACGATAGAGGCTTTACGGTGTTATATTTACTATATGGCAAAGGTTTCTATTATAGTTCCCGTTTATAATGTAGAGAAGTATGTTGCAAGATGTTTGGACTCTTGTGTAAATCAGTCATTTGAAGATATTGAAATAATTTGTGTAAATGACGGTTCAACAGACAGATCTTTAGAAATATTAGAAGCGTATGCACGTTTTGATTCAAGAGTAAAAATTATATCAAAAGAAAATGGAGGCTTATCTTCAGCAAGAAATGTCGGGGTTGAAGCCGCTCAGGGTGAATATATTCTCTATGTCGATTCTGATGATTATATCTCAAGTACGACTGTTGAAAGAGTTTATGATAATGCTCAAAAAAATAATTCAGATGTTGTAATTTTTGATTATTATTGGCTAAGAGCAAAAGCTAGTGAGCGTAGAGCTTTGACAATTGAACCCTTTGGTAATAAGTATGTAAATTCTACATTCAATGCTGATAATGCAGATTCAGATGCTTATAAGTATGTTCCTGTAAGTGCTTGGATAAAATTATACAGAACGGATTTATTAAAAAATAATGGCATAACCTTTGATGAGGGCTTGATATATGAAGATATTTCTTATTGGGCAAAAGTTTTTGTCAAAGCTAAAAGAATATCATATTTAAATGAGCCGTTGTATGCTTATATGGTTGGTCGTGAAGATCAAATTATGGCAAGAAATGATGAGAAATTGTTTGATATCATAAAAATCTATGAAATTGTTGAAAAAGAATTCAAAACTTCAGGATATTTTGAAAAATATAAGTCTTCGATAGATATTTTAATGGTAATGGACAGTTTGAAAAAACTATCGGTTATTAAGCCAGAATTAAGAGAAGATTTGTTTAATGCCCTAAAATCACTTAATAAAACAATTGATTATGATTATTATGAGCAAGACGGAGTTTTTATATTTGAGAAACTATCAGCAAATAATTTTAAATTGTTGAACACGGTAGATAATTTTGGGGAGTTTATGAAGTTGCAAAAAGGGGTGTTCAATGACTAAAAATCCTAAAATTTCAGTTATCATTCCTGTTTATAATGCTGAAAAATACCTATCAAAATGTATAAATTCGTTATTGTGTCAAACTTATTATAATTTGGAAATTGTTTGTATAAATGATGGTTCTAAAGATGCAAGTTTGGAAATTTTAGAAAACTTTGCCAAAAATGATAGTAGAATAGTTATCAAATCTCAAGAAAATGCGGGAGCAAGTGTTGCAAGAAACTTCGGGATAAAAGTTGCAACAGGTGATTATATTTCTTTTGTAGATGCAGATGATTGGGTGTATTTGAATTTGTATCAATCTTTTGTGGATGCAATTCAAAATTCTGATGTTGATATTTGGATGTTTAATGTAGGCTCATATGTTGAAGGGGTTAACGATGTTGCTCCAAGAACGTTTTTTGAAGCTGCTGAATGGGAAAATCATAATTCAGATGATGTTGTTCACACCTTCAATGATTGTAAAAGACCTTTTTCAAGAAATCTTGCAGTGTATAATAAAATTTATAAAAAAAGTTTTCTTGACGCTTGTGATTTAACTTTCCCTGAAGGGTTGAAATACGAAGATCAATATTTTATTCTAAAAGCATTTCTCAATGCGAAAAGTATAAAATTTACCGAAGATGTTTTTTATAGATATAGAAATTATCATGAATCTTCTATCACTTGTAATGTATCAGAAAAAGCGTTTGATATTTTTGATATTGTAGATTTAGTTGAAGATGAGATTATTCGTCTTGGGGTGTATGAAACTTATAAATATGCATTGTTTCAATATAAATATAACAGCTATTTTCAACAATATTTGAGTTGTTCTACCCCCTTAAGACAACAATATTTTGAGGTTATGAAGGGCAGATTATTAGCTGCAGAAACTCAAGGTCTAAATCCGCTAATCACCTCAAAACTTGCCAATTATCAAGTTTTTTATAATATTAAAACATCGTCGTTTAATGAATTTAAAGAGCTTGTAAATAAGGTTTATAAGCAGAGTTAATTCCAATAAGGTTAAGAAAATTTAAAAAGACTTGATTTTAGAGATTTAGCGTAATAAAATCTTAATAGTCGAATGTAAATAATATTCAAGTTTGGAATCTTGAAGGAAAGAAGGTAGAAAATGAAAAGCGGAATTCATCCAGATTATAAAAAAACTACAATCAAATGTGTTTGTGGTAACGAAATCGAAACTGGTTCAGTAATTGAAGGTTTGTCAGTTGAAATTTGTAACAACTGCCACCCATTCTATACTGGTCAACAAAAAATCTTAGACTCTGAAGGTAGAGTAGAAAGATTCAACAAAAGATACGGTAAAAAAGACTAATCGATTGTTTATAGATTTAAAAAAAGAGGTCCAAATCGGATCTCTTTTTTTTGATTAATTGACTTTAATATCCACTCTTAATATAATTTGTGTAAGGTAAAATACGTTATGGCAGTGTCAGTAGAACAAAATTTGGTTTCTTTAAATGAGTTGTGTGAACAGCTTTCAATTTCGGTTGCAACAGGTCGGAATTGGTTAAAATTAGGCAAAATAACCCCTTTTTCTACTGTTGAGAATACCCCTTATTTTACTTTTGATTATTTGCAGGAATTGAAATTCAGTATTTCTACAGGTGATAATTCTTCACTTAAAAGCAGAAGAAATAAAAAATATGTATCAGGGAACAATTTGTATTCTTCATATATTTCAAATAATTCTAAGAATATAAATATTGTTCAAGATATCGTGCAATCAATAAAGAGTTTTGATATCAAGTTAACAAGTGAAGTTATTTCAACTATTATTGTTTCTTTTGCAAGTCAAATAATTGAGCCGAATTGCGAATTTTTACTTCAAGATATTATTGATAATTTTGGATATTCTGAGGATTTATCAAAAAAATACCCGAAAATTTTCAGTTTTTCATTGGTAAAAGAACCAAATGAAGATGTTTTAGGATTGTTGTATATTTCACTTAAAAATCTAGGGGATAGAAAATCAAAGGGGGCGTATTACACCCCAACAGATGTTGTGAAAAAACTTATAAAAAGTGTCTTTGAGAATAATGATTGTGCGAATAAGTCGGTTTTAGATCCTTGTTGCGGAACGGGGAATTTTATTTTACAGTTGCCAAATTCGTTTGTTGCAGAAAATGTTTACGCAAGTGATATTGATTTGATGAGTGTGTTGATATCCAGAATAAATTTTGCAAATAAATTTGGGGTAAGTGATAAAAATCTAATTTGCAAAAATATTTATCAGTGTGATTATTTGGATAAAACTCAAAGCCAAAAGTATGATTTTATTATTGGCAATCCTCCTTGGGGTGTTGATTTTTCAGCAGATAAAAAACAAAATTTGCGAAAGAAATACAAGTCGGCACTTGGTGCAAATGTTGAATCATATGATGTTGTTGTTGAACAGGCTCTTTCTGAGTTGAAAATGAATGGGGTATTGGCATTTGTTTTACCTGAAGCTTTTTTGAATGTAAAGGCTCACAAGCCAATTCGTCAGCATTTGATGAGTGGAAATTCGATTATTTCTTTGGAATATCTTGGAGATGTTTTTGACGGGGTTCAATGTCCTAGTATAATTATCCAAATTTTGCATAACAAAAAGCCATTTTCTACCTGCGGTATGTCTGTAAAAGTTAAAGATAAAGATTTTAGGATTCAGACAGAGCGAAAAATTACAGCAGAATGTTTTAGCTTTTTAACTGATGATAAACAATATTTAATTCTTGAAAAGATTTCAAGCAATCCTAATATGACAAGTTTAAAAAACAATGCGGATTTTGCATTAGGAATTGTTACGGGGGATAATTCAAAGTATATTTCTTCGAAAAAAAATGAAAGTAATGAACTTGTCTTAAAAGGTTCTGATATAAGCAAATACAAATATTACAACCCAAAAAACTTTATATCATTTGAACCTGAGAATTTTCAACAAGTTGCACCGACTAAGATGTACAGAGCGGATGAAAAATTGTTTTATAAGTTCATCTCAAATAAGTTGGTTTTTGCATATGACAATAAGCAGACGTTATCCTTAAATAGTTGTAATATTTTAATTCCTAAACTCAAAGGGCTTTCGATTAAGTATATTATGGCTGTTTTGAATTCAAGTGTTGCACAGTTTTTTTTCTCAAAACAATTTAATTCAGTGAAAGTTTTAAAATCTCATATCGAACAGATTCCAATTCCAATTGTTGAAAAAGCTATTCAAAAAGAAATTGAAACTTTGGTTGATAAGATATTAATTTCAGATGGGGAATCTTATGAAAAACTTTGTGAAAAGTTAGACGAAAAAATCTCTTGTTTGTATGGTTTATCTGATGAAGAAATTTTATTGATAAAGGGTTAATTTCCTTGACAAGGTCGATATTATATTTTATATTAATCGTGTCAAAGGGGTTTATATGAAAATTAGTTGCATAACAAATTCGTGTTTTTGCGTGCCAAAAACATCAGTTGCTGTAGGAACACAACCTCAAGCTGGATTCACAAATAATAATATTTCTTCTCAAACTAAAAGAACTGACAAGTCAAAAGTTAGTTTTGGAAACCGTCCGTGGGAATTGAACCCAAATGATTTTGGAATATCCCGTTATGGCAGTTTGTCAGGCTCTGAAGCAATTACTTTGTATTCACAGCTTAAAAAAGGTAATTATCTTGATATTGGTAACGACAGTTTCGATTATTATAATTGTAGCCGTATTAGAGAAGGTAATTTGGCGTTTTTAGATAGGTTAGATTATTCTTCAGACAAGCGTCAGTTTATTAGACATTATCAGGAGTTAACTGGGTTTCCTAATTTGCATGAAGTATCAAGAAGAATAAAAAGAACTTTTGTAAACGCAGTAGAACAATCAGAACGGGATTTGTTTCATAGCAAATATGATGTTCTTGTAGCGGGTTATGATGGTGTTTGTTCTGTTGGGCGTGGCAAGGCTTTCCCAGGTAGTGATTTAGATAAAGCATATGTAATCTTAAGAGGTACGGGTTATTCTTCGGATGATATTGATGCTGTGAATGAATTTAGAGGGAAATTGTGGCAAAATACAGATCAAAGATTGTTAAGTTATAACCATGATGAAGCTGCATTTCCTCAAGTTTATACACGTGAACAAATCGAAAAGTTAACAAAAGCTGTTGATGATAAAGATGCACCAAACAGATATCGTCAAAAATTAACTTATGAACTCAGAAGTTCTGTTGATGAAAGACAGCAAGCAGTTTTAAACAAATATTATAATGATGGAATTGCAACATATATGGATGATTACATAAAAGCCAATCCATATTGGGTGGAATACTGTTCTCAATTCCCAAAAATGAACGATGATATCGTTCGTGTTTATAATCCG
The DNA here is from genome assembly GCA_045530955.1 of Candidatus Gastranaerophilaceae bacterium. Lineage (GTDB taxonomy): Bacteria > Cyanobacteriota > Vampirovibrionia > Gastranaerophilales > Gastranaerophilaceae > Zag111. Next base: position 20,381 of record JAZSDA010000020.1, on the reverse strand, counting down.
TCCAGAGAAAATATCAAAAATGTCGGTTTTACCCTTGAAGCAATTAGAGAGGGTGAAATTTTGAAAGGGACAAAAAGTTACTTGAGTTTAGCTGAAAGACCGTTTGAGTCTGTGAATTTATCTCAGCTTGCTGCTTTAAAAAGAATGGGGGATAGAAAGCCAAAACGTGTAGTTAGGGATATGATTTTTTACGAATTCCCAACGTGGAATTTGGATAAACAGTTTAGATTTATCAAAACATTAATCAAATCATCTTGTGCTAATAATAGAGAATTTACAACAGAGTTCAGTAAATATTTTAGCAAACCAGGGCAGGATATGTTCGCTCCGCTAATTAAGGCGTTGATGGGGTAGTTTATGAGAATTCATCCGATAAATAATTACATATTATTTAGAGCAAAAGGGACAACTAATGAAAGTGTTCCAACTCATGATGATACCAATAAAAATAATGCAATTCAGCAGATTGCAACTGTTAGTGCCGGAGTTGGTGCAATTATTGGCGGGTTAATTATTCATAAAAATATAAAAATCAACAAGGTAGAAAAAGCTTTAGAAGAGGCTTTTGCAGCAAAATTTCCAAAAGATGTAGAGTATAGGAAATCTCTTCTTAAAGCAATAGGAATTCCTGAAAGTAAATGGTTTTCTATTCGTTCAATTATTGGGGGACAGGAATATAAAGCAATTGTATCAGAGTTTGCAAATTCGCCAGAAGCCTATACTCCTGGGAAATCTTTGCTTACTGCAACTCAAGATGATTATGGTTTAACAGGTGTTTTTCATAGGGATTTTAGAATTTCTCTACATAATCACACAATAAAATCTGACGGACAAATGACAGTTCAGGAACTTTTAGACCAAGCTGCGGCGTATGCTGATGAAGTTGCAAATGTAAACAAAGGCAAAGTATCAGTTTTGGCTGAAGATTCACCGTTTACTATTGCAATTACAGATCATGATACTGTTGATGGTTGTAAAGAAGCCTTGAAGATTATTGCTGCAAACCCCGAAAAATATAAAAATTTACGTGTAGTATTTGGTACAGAGTTGTCTGTGGAAAACAGAGTTTTGGGCAATAATTTAACAAAACCTGTGCCAATTCATATGGTTGTGAATTGCTTAAATCCTTTTGATAAAAACTTAAACGAATTTTTAGATGCGACAAAAGTTGCAAGAAAAGATGTTGCATCTAAATTCTTTGAAGAATTTAAGGCAGAGCTTCAAAACACCCAAGTTCAAGATGTTGCAAGTAGGTTGAGTATGGATGAAGCAAGAAAATTCTCTGCAACGCTAAAAGATGGCTTGAACTATCCTTGGTATTACTTAAAAGAGTATGTGAGAACAAAGATAAACCCTGAAGAAGAAAAAGCTGTTTTAGTTGCCTTAGGTAGGGTGCAATCAAGGTTTGAGCCAAAATTGGATTTGCAAAAATACTGTATGGATATGTCTGATGTGATGGATACTATTGTAAAACAAGAGTATGGTTATATGACAATAGCACACCCTGCCCTAACTCCTATTGGCGGTTGTATAAAAAATCCTCACGAAGCTTTTAAGCATTTAACAACATTAATTTCGCTATTTAAAACAAGGGGTGGTGAAAAGGCTTTAGCCACAGAACTTTATTATCCTTATTTTGGAGATGTTGCAAGAAGTAGAGATTGGTTGGAAATGATTTCAAAAGCTACAAAAGATAATGGGTTGTTACCGACAGGTGGACTGGATTCTCATGGCAAAAATATTTTTTATAGCAATATTTAGGGTTACCTGTGTTTTAAATAAGATGTTATAATCTCTTGTTTTTCATCTTCTGGGGCAGCGTCAAGAGCTTTTCCGAGTAGTAGGAAACACCAACTTTCTAAAGTCTCCGATATTACTTTTTCATCAGTGTAGAAGATTGCATCAAGTTCCTTTATCATAGTTTCTTTTTGTTGTTCAAGTAATGGACTAGAGTCTTTGCCTGAATCCAGTTGGGCTATAAGTTTATCATATATTGGATTTATGATTTCCAGCATTAAATCTTTTTTGTCAGAACCTGATCCCCAGCCATATTCAGCACTATCAATTGTATCTATTAAATTCTCCATATTGTTTCTCAATTGTATTGAGAAAAAATATGCATATTGTGCGTCATCTTGAGTAATCTTTTGATATGCGTATTTATATCCTATCCTTTTGAAAAATTCTTGAATTGTTTTTATTTGCATATCTTTTGGATCGTTTTTTATAGAGTGAATTAATTTATTATATTCAAAGTTGAAGGCATCTACATATAATTTAGCAGTTTCATCTTTTATTCTTTCATCAAAGTCAATTGATTTGGTATTTGTTGAATTTATTTTTTGTCGTATTTGTTTTGTTATGTGAGCTTCAGCAGATATACAAATGCAATCAGTCTTATCAATAAAAGTGTAATAAGGGATTCTTATTTCCAAATCTGAATTATGAGGGTTTTCTAATACAACAAATTTTTGTCCATATTGATTTGTTTCAACACCATATATGTTGTATGCATGATTAGGACGAATGTAACAATTATAAGAATCTATTGTTTTTCCATCTTTACTGATAATATAACCTGGTACAGTTTCAGATTTTTTAAAGCTTGTAAACGCAGTTACTTTAATATCTGATGTTTTGTTTTCAAGGTAATCAATAATCCCTACTTTATCTTCGACCCTATCAAAACCAGGTCTATTTTTGGGGTCGTGTGCATATCCACCATTAACATTGCCACCTGTGATTAAACCATGATTTAATCGCATATCGTTATATGCATTGAAAACCGCACGAGAAGAAAATCCATAAGCATTGCCTATACCTTTATATAATTCAGGGTTTTTTGCAACCATTTCTTGAGCATATCTTTCAACCGCAATTTCAAGTGCAGTAATATCTGGATCTGAGATGCAGTACAAAGTTCTGTTTTTACCTTCAGTCATTAATTCTTCATCTTCTACGGTTTCAGCAATTGAGTTTTTTCTTGCTATCTCAAGATCTTTTTTTGTAATATGGTAAGTTCGTGGTAGTTGATTGATTTCTGGGTATATGGTTATATAAGTTCCACCTTCGCCATCTGGTACACTACATTTTGCAAATTCTTCAAGCCCTTCATCGAGGTTTTTTACTCCTAATAACATAGCTAATAACATACAATCGCCTTTTAGACCTTGGTCAACATAGTCAATTTTTCCGTTAGGCCAAATTTCAGGGTAATTAGTTGGAGCAACAAATTTTCCATCTTTTGAAAATAATGGATATTTGTAACTTGGTTTATTTCTTAATGGTCCTTGATTGGAGTAACTATTTAAATGTATGTGGTCTTTTCCATCAAAATCTTGTATTGAACTCATCTTAAGCCTCACTATTTATATGCATATAATATATATAACGTATATTTAAGTTTTGTTTTGCCAGAATAAGCCCTGTTGTAAATTTTTTGTTACAGTAAGGTAAAATACCAGTTTTTCTGATGAGTGTTCTTTATGGAGCGGGAGCCAAGTAGGTAGGGGTAAATTTATTTCATTAGCAAGTAGAGCTGGAGCGACGCGTTCGAACTCGCAAAAGGCTCGTTCTCGCCATTATCTCCCAAATAAAAAACACCCATCTTCTGATGAGTGTTCTTTATGGAGCGGGAGCCAAGTAGGTACTTTATCCCTAATGCTCATTCTTCGCAAAGGGCTAAAGCAACGAGGCTTCTCACAGGCAATGCTTCCGCATTGCAGTTCGAGCATACATCCAACCATACTCAAAATAAAAGAGCCTTTAGACTGAAGTCTAAGGCTCTTTTATGGAGCGGGAGACGAGGCTCGAACTCGCGACATCCTCCTTGGCAAGGAGGCATTCTACCACTGAATTACCCCCGCATATTTGGGTTACTTCTTTATTCTACATGCTAAAAAATAAAATGCAACAACTTTTTTTAATTTATGCAAAAAAAATTTTTGTTTGGTTTTAACATATCTATATAAAACTAATTGGTTATATGAATTAGTTGATAAAAAGACGGAGATTGTTAATCTCCGTCTTTTAAGTCTGTATCCATTGATTTAATTGAGATTTCAACTTTACCTGTAAAACTCTTCTTCAACTGATTTACCAAATCATTGGTTGAATTTACCCAGAAGATCGATGATGTTAGGATTTTTACTTCTCCTGTTAAATCTTTTAATTTCAACATTACAGGATCTGAACCGTTATGTTGGCAAAGAATTTGTTTAAGTAAGAATAATTCCTCATACTTCATTTCTTCTTGAAGTTCAATTGTGAAAATATTTGAGTTATCCACAGGTTTAATCGTATCGATTAAAATAATTGGTGGATCTTCATCACTTCTACGGCTTACTTTTCCTGACACAATAATTCTCTGTTCGCTTTGCAAGAATTCATTATACTCTGCAATTTTTGAGTTAAACGCAAGAGTATCAATTTTTCCTGTCAAATCTTCCACTGTAACAAATCTAACAAATTTTGTCGGATCATTTTTTGTCGGGATTTGTTTTGTAGCGGTAACAAGGCCACAAATTGTAACAACTTTTTCGTTTGCAATTTCAGGAATTTCAGAGATTTTGTGAGTCATTAAAAATGGCAATTTATCCCTGATTGTTGAAAGTGGGTGGCTTGTTACGTAAAATCCTAAAAATTCTTTTTCAAATAGTTGGATTTGACGTGCATCATATTCTTCATCCGATCCACCAAGGCTAAATTTTGCATTATCAATTGAAGCTGTATCGCCTAGCATATCAAACAAGCTGCCTTGTCCTGATTCTTTTTCTTTTGCTTCTTTTGAGGCTGTTGAGCAAATATAATCAAGGTTTTCCATCAATTGTTTACGGCTTTTTTCAATCTGAGCGAATGCTCCAGCTTTGATTAAACCTTCAAGAGTTCTTTTGTTAGTACATTTAACGTCAACACGTTTGATGTAATCGTAAATTGATTTAAATGGTCCGTTCTCTTCTCTTTCTTTGATAATATCTTCGATTACACCTTCACCAACTTGTTTGATTGAAGCAAGACCGAAACGAATATTATCACCGTCAGGAGTGAATGTAGCTAGTGAATTGTTGATATCAGGAGGTAAAACCTTGATACCTTTTTTCAACGCTTCTTCAATGTATAATTGAGTTTTTTCTTGATCACTTGAAACACTTGATAAAAGTGCTGATAAATATTCAACAGGATAATGGCATTTTAAATAAGCTGTTTGATAAGCTACAAATGCGTATGCTGCTGAGTGAGATCGGTTGAAACAGTATGATGCGAAACTTAAAATTTGGTTGAATAATGTTTCCGCATCTTTCGATGTCATGCCGTGTTTTGCTGATCTTTCGATGAACAAACCTTTTTGTTTTTCCATCTCATCAACTTTTTTCTTACCCATCATACGGCGAACCATATCGGCTTGACCAAGTGAGTAATCTGCAAGGATTTGGAACACTTGCATGATTTGTTCTTGGTAAACGATAGTTCCGTAAGTATCTTTTAAAACAGGTTCTAAAGATGGGTGAGCATATGTAATAGCTTGACGACCGTGTTTTCTTTCTACGAAGTCATCAACCATCCCTGAATCCAACGGACCTGGACGGAACAGTGCAACTAACGCACCTAAATCTTCAAAAACGTCAGGTCTTAGACGTTTTACAAGGTTTTTCATCCCTTGAGATTCAAGCTGGAATACTCCGTCAGTATCACCAGTCATTAACATTTCATATGTTGGTTTATCGTCAAGTGGAATATTGTTGATATCTACTTTAATTCCTTGACGGCGTTCAACCATATCAACTGTTTTATAAATCGTTGTAAGGTTTCGTAAGCCCAAAAAGTCCATTTTTAACAGGTTCAAGAATTCAGTTGCAGCATGTGGCGGATAACCTGTTTGAATGATACCATCTTTTGATGGTTGGATTGGTAAGATTTCATTCAATGGTTTTGGAGCGATAATAACCCCTGCGGCGTGTGTACCTGTGTTGTTTTTTAAGCCCTCAATACCGACAGCTAAGTCGATAAGTTTTTTCATACCAACAGTTTTACCCTCTGTTGGGTCAATCATAATTTGTTCGTCTTTATCGTATAACGCTTTTAACTCAGAGCCATCGTATTCCATGGCTTTTTTCAATGTTTTAGCTTTGTCGTTAATACTTAGTGCAAGTTCAATTGCAGGTTCGATTAACCCCGCAAGTTTGTTTGCTTCTGCAAATGGTACTTTTAAAATTCTTGCAACACCTTTAAAAGCGGCTTTTGCAGCGTATGTACCAAAAGTGATGATTTGACAAACTCTGTCTTCACCGTATTTTTTTGTTACATAATCAATAACTTCTCCACGGCGTTCAATACAGAAGTCGATATCGACATCGGGCATTGTGAAACGTTCTGGGTTCAAGAATCTTTCGAACAACAGTTTGTGTTCAATTGGGTCAAGGTCAGTGATTTCAAGAGCGTAAGCAACAACTGAACCCGCTGCAGAACCCCTACCAGGACCAACAGGAATCCCGTGAGTTTTAGCGTAATGGATAAAGTCCCAAGTAATCAAGAAATAAGCTGAAAAGCCCATTTGTTGGATTACGCCAAGTTCGTATTTTACACGTTCTTTGATGTCGTTTGAAACGTCTTCACCGTAACGTTTTTTCAACCCACAATGAACAATATATTCTAAATATGTATCAATTGTGTGTCCTGCAGGAACTTCATATTCAGGAAGCGGACTCTTTGTTTCAATTGCAACGTGGCATTTTTCTGCGATTGCAACAGTGTTTTTGATACATCTGTCAAACATATCACTATCCATCCAACGGAAAGAATCTCTAAGTTGCGATGGTGTTTTTACGTAAAATTCATTATTTGGGAAATGGAAGCGATTTGGATCATCTTTATCACTGTTTGTTTGCATACACAATAATGTATCGTGCATATCAGCATCTTCTAATCTCAAATAGTGAGAGTCGTTTGTGATAACCATTTCGATTTCAAGTTCTTGAGCAATTTTGATTAAATCAGGGTTAGTTCTTTTTTGTTCTTCTAAACCGTGATCTTGAAGTTCGATATAATAATCATCACCAAATAAATCTTTATATTTTTTTGCAACAGCTTTGGCTTCTTCGTATTTACCTTCTTGTAGGCGTTGAAGAACTTCGCCCCCTAAACAAGCTGAGCAACAGATTAGACCTTCGTGATGTTTTTCAAGTAATTCCCAATTGATTCTAGGTTTAACATATCTTCCCTCACACCAAGCAATAGATGTTAGTTTGATAATATTTGAATAACCAGTGTTGTTTTTAGCAAGCAGAACTAAGTGGTAGCAAGGGTTATTATTTTTATCGTGTTCTGTGATATCACCATCATGAACATAAAACTCGCAACCCATAATTGGTTTAACACCAGAGTTCATAGCAAGTTCGTAAAGTTCCATATCACCGTACATAACCCCGTGGTCAGTAACAGCTACTGCAGGAAAATTGTTTTCCTTACAAAACTCCAGTAACTCCTTGATTCTTATAGCCCCATCCAGCAATGAATATTCCGTGTGCAGGTGGAGTGGTACGTATTGTTGTTCTACATCTGCCATAACATGGTCATGATAGCATACAAGGGTTTTCAAAAAAATAGAATATTAAATAAAATTAATTTTTCCAAAACATGATTTTTGGAGCATCCAAGTCTTTGAATGAATTTGGGAAATTCATTTTTTCTAAAAGTCTATCTGCTGTTTTTAATATTTGTTCTCTTTGATTTGGGCATTGTAATATACTTTTTGTTGTTTGACAGAAGTAATCAAGTAATGCTAATTTGAATTTTTTGAACAATCCTTTTTTTATAGAAAAGTCATACATTCTTTCCAAAACTTTGAAAGTATCGTTAATTCTTTCCCCTGCAAAGTCTTCAGTTGTATATGAACCAAGACGACCTCTTCTGTAATTGTAGTAAATACCTTTAGTAATGTAGCATTCGTTTATTTGTGAGAAAAATTTAAAACAGAATTCGGCATCTTCAATGATTAAGCCAACAGGAAAATCTATTTCAAATTCTTTTACTTTTGAAGTTTTAAAAGCCTTATTCCAAAGACATCCGACAATATAGTTAATATTATGAGCTGTGATTTTTAAGGTTGAATCTTCCTCATAATCGTGATCTTCGATTGAACCGTCAGGGTTGCAATTATTGTAACCAAAAACGATAGCATCAGGATTATTTGAAGTTTTAATAGCATTATCAATAGCTTCAAACATATTTGTTTCAATCCAATCGTCAGGGTCAACAAATAATATGTATTCGCCAGAAACATTTTTCAATGCGGTATTTCTTGCTGCAGATACCCCTTGATTATTTTCGTGGGTGAATATTTTGAATCTTGAATCTTTTTGTGCAAATTCTCTAACAACGTCCATAGAATTGTCAGTCCCGCAATCATCAACACATAGAACTTCAAAATCTTTGAATGTTTGATTTTCTATTGTTTCAAAACATTGTCTGATATCTTTTTCAACGTTATAAACAGGAATAATTACTGAAAATCTTAGCATACAGAAGCCTCCTTGCTATTTAACTCAAGTTTTATAGCTTTCTGGATACTTAAAACTTGTTTATATCTTCGGTTTTTCTTTTCGTATAATTCGGATAATTGCCACCAGTATGTAGCATCTTCTCCCAAATGTTTTTCCAAATCTTTGTATAGAGAAATTGCCTTATCAGTATCAGATAAGCAAACTGCGTGTATATTTGCAATTTCTTTTTGGTAGTTGTAGTTGTTTGTTAAAGTGAATAAATTATCATATACATTGATTGCTTCAAGATAATCTTCATTTTTAATAAAAGTTTTTGCTTGAGAAATCATATCAATTTCATCTGCAAGTTTGTTGTAATATGCGTTGTTATCAACATCTGACTTGTATGCGTAAACTTTTGCGAACAACCTGCAATATGAAGAGTCAGTTAATGTGATTGATTTTATACTTTCACAAATTTCCAATGCTTTATCATAGTTTCCTAATTTGTCAGAATAAATTTCAATAATATTTTTTCTGTAAATAGGATTTCTTGTGAATTTATACATTTGTTCGTAAATGTTTATTGCTTCTTCCCAGTTGTTATCTGTAATAAGTGTTTGAACATATTCACTATACTTTTGTAAAAGTGTGATAGTTAAGTGAATAATGTTTGTCAGGCTTTTAAATTTTTCATCCAATAAGGAAATATCAGGTACTTGATTTGTTAAAACAAGTAATGAGTTTTTATCGCAAAGCTCAGGATTTTGAAGAATGTGTTGGCGAAGTTGATTGCCCTCATTTATCAAATCACAGTATGCTTTTTCTAATAGTCCAAAGTTTTCAAAATCTTGAGTTTTTATATTCTCACAATTTTGTTCAAATTCTTTTAATTTTATTTCAAAATTTTCCATACAATCTATCCTCTTAATAGATATATTGTACGAAATAACTTATTTTATGGCAAATTTGTTACCCAAAAATTACAACAGAAAGGATTGCCATAACAATTAGCGGAATGTTGTAATGTAAAAACGTTGGAATACAAGTGTCCCAAATGTGGTTGTGTTGACCGTCAGCATCAAGTCCTGCAGTTGGTCCAAGAGTTGTGTCTGATGCCGGAGAACCCGCATCACCCAAGGCTGCAGCTGCAGCTAAAACGATTATAATAGATGGGATGCTAAATCCTAATTTTACACAAATTGGAACGTATAAAACTGCTAAAATTGGGATTGTACCGAAAGATGTGCCGATTCCCATTGTAATAAATAAACCAACAAATAACATTAAAAATGTTGCAAGAGCTTTGCTATACATCATAAATGGTGCAATGGTATTAACAAGAGAATCAATTCCACCTGTGGCTTTCATTACACTTGCAAAACCTGCTGCAACAAGCATTACAAATGCAACATAACCCATTAAACCTACGCCTTCATTGATAAGTTTATCCATTTTTTTGTGGTCAATTGCTTTTAATCCAAAAATTACGGCTAAACCAACTAAGGCACCAAGTGGTAATGATTTTGTCCAAAGTTGTACAACAAGTGTTAAAACGGCTGCACATAGTGTTATATAGTGGTTTTTATTTAGTGTTAAATCTTCTTTTTCAGGCGTTAATTTAACTTCTAAGTTTTCGTATGTTCTTGGTTTTCTGTATGTGATAAATATAGATACCAAAAATCCAATTAACATCCCTAAGCCCAAAATCCAAGTAGATTGCCAAATTGAATTTTTAGCAACTTCAACACCGTTTTCGATTAGATTTTCAGCAATCAAGCCTTGGAAAATTAAACCAAAACCAGCAGGGATTACAATATACGGAGCTTTTAAGCCAAATGCCAAACCGCACGCTACCGCACGTCTGTCTATATTTAACTTGTTCATTATAACAAGTAGCGGTGGAATTAAAATTGGGATGAATGCAATATGTACAGGAATTAAATTCTGAGAAAGAATTGCGATACCTGTTAATATAAAAATTAGTAAATATTTTTTAGATTGAATAGCGTTTGCAATCTTCATTGAAAGAATTGGAGCAAGTCCTGTGTGAGTCATAGATGCTGCAAAAGCTCCTAATAAAATATAGCTTAGTGCAGTTTCAGAATTTCCGCCCATTCCTTTGATGAAAATATCCATCACTTCTGCAAGTCCAATGTGTCCTGTTAAACCGCCAACAACAGATGATATGATTAATGCCAACAAAACATTTACTCTGCATAAACAAAGAATACAAAGTAAAACAACTGATATAATAATTGGATTTGTAATTAGTGATAACATATTTCCTGCCTAAATTTACAATATCATAAACAAAATTATTTTACTTTGATTTCATAGCAAGGATATGCTTTTGTACACCCTTCAAGTCTTTGGATTTTTATATCAACTTTGTCTGAAACTGTAAACAGGTTAGAAAATTCTCCAATTTGAAGTTTTTTGCTATCATTTGGCACGATGTAATATTTATAAAAATCATCACCGATATCATTAATTAAAACATATTTGTTTTCTTTTTTTGAAAACGGAATTTCTAATGTGCCTTTTACCAACTCAGATACTTTTATTAATTTATGACCCTTGAAAAGAGTTGTGATTTCATCATCTTGCAACTTGCGTGGAACAAATTTTACACCGTTGAAAATTACTTCATAATATTCATAATGTCTAGGGAAATATGAATATAGATTTTTTCCTCTCAAAAATTCTTGGCTGGCTTCACCAATCCAAACGTTTTCTTTTGGAACTTGAGCATTATCAGTAAGTAGATAATAACCGTCAAAATCTCCTTTACCTTCAGGAATTCTTACTTGTAATACGATTTCTTCTTTCGATGTTTCAGAGTCGTTTTCGCTATATTTACGCCATTCGTATTTGTTCATATTATAAGTCCATAATTTTTGACCAATACGAGGAATCATAGCGTTTCGTTGAGCTTCATTTTTATCTAAACTATATAAAATACTTACAAAAAATAATATTAATATTACCCCTACAAAAGCTCCAAAAATATAGCGTTTTTTCATAAATCCCCCTTATTTATAGTCAACACAATACCACAAATAGTTATATTCTGTCATCCTCATATTTATAATTTTTTACGAAAATTATATCCACCTAGTTAATAGTATAAATCTTTTTATAAGGTTAAATATAATTAATCTTTTTCATACTTCCAGCTATTCTTAATTCCAACGAGTCTCATTTGAGACTCTTTTTTTTCTGTCGATTGTGTGGTATATTTAGTTAAGAGTTGGAGTTATTATGCGACATTTCATTCTTTTTGTAATAATCGTTTTAATTGGTTTATTTTGTTTGAAAGATGTGCATTTTTTCTCAAAAACAAATAGTGGTGAAAGTTTTGAATATTTCAAGACTGAAACTTCGGTTGTTCTTCCGCCAATTTTAGCTAATTATTTAAGAGAAGCTCATGTTCGTTATTCTGTTTATAAAATTCCAAATTATGTCGAAGATTTTTTAACTCATAACAAAGATTTTTCTTTGGTTTATAAATCTGCACCAAAATACTCTATAATTATTTTTAAGCCAAGAGATTATGTTAAAGAAAATGCTCCTGCGTTTTCACCATTTTATGCAAAAGTTCAAAAATCTATAAAGTATTATTCTAAAACATTTAATTTGATAGTTATTGAAGAAACTGTTACTCCTGAACTTTTGTTGCATAATGACAGGGTTGCATACAAAGATTTGAAAGAATATTGTGGAAGTTTTTGTGTAATAGATCCTACTGAATGGACAATGTTTGTTTTTAATAAAATTACAAGAAGTGAAGTTGAAGCTGTTGATGTGCTTTTTCAACAGTATGATTTCAACAAATAAATTTTTTATTTCTTTATGTAAATTCATGAGCCTTAGGTAATAAACATAGAGCATGTTTATTTTATACTTTTTTTAGGGATATAATACGGAGGCTTTATGCGTAAATTTTTTAAAATCACTGGTTATGTATTTTTATCAATATTATTGTGTTTATACTTAGTGTTTCTATTTGTTCTACCTAGAGTAATCAATATAAATACTTACAAACCTCAAATTCAGCAATCGATTAAAGATAGCACAGAATTAGTTGTTGATTTTGAAAATGTTGATGTAATCACAAGTCCAATATTAGAAGCTGGTGCTAAAGTTAAAAATTTAAGCGTAAAGTTGCCAGATGGTTCAGTTTTATTTAGTGCTGAGTCTATTAAAGGAAAAGTTTTTCTTCCTAGTTTATTATGGCTTAGCGTAAGGGTTACTTGTGCAGAAGTTCAATCACCATTTTTGAATGTCGAAATTATGAATGGTGAAAAATTTAAAGTCGCAAAAGTTTACGAAGATATTATTAATAAACAAAGAGCTGAACGCAGAGCAAATCCTCAAAATATTACTGAAGAAGAAAACGCATTACCTATCGATCCTTCAAAAATTAAAGTATATGTTCCTGCATTAAAGTTAGTTAATTATAAAGCTGTTGTTGATGATTTAAAAGCTGGTCATAAATTAACTCTTCGTGGTGAAGAATTAAAATTAGGATATTTTAATGGTAAATTTGCAAAATTAAAAACAAATGCTGAATTTTTAAGTGATGAAGATGTTAATATCACTGCGAATTTGGATTTGGGAACATTTATTCCTGAATTTACACCTCAAGAAGTTGAAGAAGATGATGAAGCAGTTTTTGCTCTTCCGTTTATAAACCCTGTTTCAATGTATCGTGATTATAGTCTAAAATCTGATATAAATTCAAAATTAAGAATTACTCAAAATAGAAAAGATAAAAGAATTAGTGCAAAAGGTTATCTTAATGTCGATAATACAACTTTAACCCTTGCTGGTTTAGAGTTGCCAAAATCATATTTTAATGTGTTAGCAAAAGGTCAGACTTTAGACATTGATACTAATTTATACGTTACAGATATTGAAAATCTTTCTATATTGGGACAAATAAATTATAGTAAAAAACCATATGTTGATGTTGCTGTAAAGGCTTCAAAATTACATTTTGCAAATGTTTTGACTATTGTTAAAGCATATATGGATACTATCCATATCAAAAATGGCATTGAAAATATGTCAGCAGGCGGATATTTGCAATCAGATTTTAGAGTGAAAACTAATTTCAAAACTTTAGAATCACAAGGTAATTTTGTTGTTAGAGAAGGTAATATTTATGATAGAAACGTAGGTTTGTTATTTGAAGATATTAATGCAAATTTCTTGCTTGATAATAATATGTTACAAGTTAAAGATACTCATGTTTTGATTAACAAACAACCATTAAATGTATCAGGTAAAATTGATGAAACATCTTTGGCTGATGTAAAAATTGACGCATATAGAATTCCTTTATCAGGATTATATCTTGCTTTTGCTCCAAAAGAAATAAAAAATGCGTATGATTTAAGATCAGGATATTTATCTTTAAACGCTAAAATGACAGGTGAAATTAAAGATATTATTGCGTTAGCAAAAGCTGATGTTGAGGATTTAGTTTTTGCTGATAAATTAAATAATTTTGTAGTTTCTAATAAGTTGGCAAGATTTGGAATTATTAATACTCCAGCTTTGTTACGTGGCAAATTCAAAAACCAAGGTTTTGCAATAAAATTGCCTGCAACAAATTCTGTAATTTCTGATGAATTACTAATTGCAGATTTTAATGATAAAGATATTGCGTTAAGAGATTCTAAAATTAAATTAAATAAAGATTCAATTATAACATTCAACGCTCAAGTTTTTGATTATCTGACTAATCCTGATATAAAACTTGTTGCAGATGGCAGATTGTTTGATGCTGATTTGAAAACTTTAGTAGGGGAAGCTGTTGCTCCATACTTACACTCAAAAGGTGGTGTTCCTGTTAAAGCCAATTTGACTGCTAAAGGTAAAAAATTAAAAGCAGTTGTTCAATTACAATCTAGTGCAGATTCTTTTATTACACCTGTTAAAATAGACCAGTTTGCAGGTAAGAATATGCTTGCTCAATTCTTGTTAGAGAAAAATGCGGATGTAATTAAGGTTTATAAATCAGGACTTTTCGTAAGAAAACCTAATGCTGAATTTAGAAATGAATTGTCAACAAATCTTCTTAATGCTAGAGAAATTATTGGTCTTAGAGCAATGGTTTCTAATTTGAGTACAACTCCATTTATTAACTTGTTGAAAGTTGTTATCAAAGAGGATTTAAACGGTTCAATTTGTATTTTCCCTAAATCAAGATTCACTGCAAGTGGTAAATTACATGCATATGGTAAAATCGAAGACCCTAAAATTTCAGGTGATTTCAATGTTAGAAATATTAGTATTCCTGAATTGATGACAACAGTTCGTGATGTGGCTCTTGATATGGGTGCATCTGACGTGTCTTTACATATTAGAGATGCAGTTGCAAACGGATCTGATTTTAATGTGAATGTTTTAACAAACTGGGATTTATTAAAAGATTCTAAAATCGCAGATGTTAGAGTAAATTCAAAATTGATTGATTTAGATAAGTTGTTAAAAGTTTCAGAAACAGCGTTGGCAATATTGCCAAAAGCTCCAACTCCGCCAGCAAACGCTGAACCTGCGGATATTCCTGTTGAAGTTTTGAAAGGTGGTATTAATCTTAGAAAAATTACAACAGGTGATATTGTTGTGAAAAATACTACTGGTAAAATTTCATTATTTGATAATGTATTTTATTTAGATGATTTAAAAACAAATCCAATAGGTGGTGATGTTGTTGGTAACGTTTCAATGAATCTTGTTACAACTGATATGGCAGCAAAACTTGTTGGTAAAAATTTCGATATGGAAAAAGTGTTGCTTGATGCAATGCAAATGAAAGATATGTTATCAGGTGAGATGAACTTCATAGCTGATGTTACTCTTTCAGGTATTTCTATGACAGAACAAATGGAAAGCTTGAAAGGTTATGTTGATTTCAATATTGAAGATGGACAGTTAGGGCCATTTGGTAAGTTGGAAAACTTCTTGATGGCTGAAAATATTAGAGAAAATCCGTTCTTCTCTTCTACAATCGGTTCAATAATTACTAATATTGTTACTATTGATACTTCTCACTTTAATGAGTTATATGGTCATATGACTTTTGACGGTGGGTTTGCCGATATTGCACCAATTAAGAGTCAGGGTGATGTTATGTCATTGTATATCGCAGGTAAAGTCGGTCTTGTTGATAGCAGTGCAGATATGAAAGTTCGTGGTAAATTAGGCTCAATGATTTCTGATAGCCTTGGACCTTTGGCGAATATCAACCCTGTGAATTTGGTAAAAAATACTCCGGGGTTAAATGTTGTAGCGGCAAAAACTTTCGCTCTGTTCTGTGAAGAAATTTCTCAAGAAGAAATGGATGCGTTGCCAAAATTGGGCGAAGGTAAGTCTGATGAGTATGCAACAAAATTCCAAATTGTACTTCGTGGTGATACAAGAAAACCATTAAAAATGATTAAATCATTCAAGTGGTTAGCGTTGGATTCAGAGATTGCAACCGCACAGAACTTTGTAGATACAATTCCTGTTCCAGCTGAAGGCGAAGAAGGTTTGTCTGTTGAAGAATTGATTCAATTAAGAGCTGAACAGGCTTCTGCGGTTGGTACAAAAAGAAAAGTGCAAGATGAAGACAATAAATCTTGGATAGATAAATTGAAAGACAAATTCAATAAATCAGAAGAAAAGTAATATTAAAAAAGAACCGCCTTTGAAACTCTCAGGCGGTCTTTTTTTAATATGAATAAAATGTTTCTTCATCAAGCATTAGCATTGGTTTTGGAATTGGATTTTTGAATGTTGAAAAATCATTTAAACCTGCGGTTTCCGCATCAGCTTTTGCTTCATCATATTTTTTGAGTTTTCTGTAAACTTCAGCTCTTTCAAGATAAAGTCTGTCTTTTAGTAAAAATATTCTATCTGTTTCAGCTTTTACAATCAAATCGTTATAAACTTCCAATGCTTCGTCATATTTTTTTATATTGTATAAAAATTGTGCTTTATCCCATAAAAACTGATCTTTTTCGTTTTCATTTGTTGCATTTTTGATTTCTGTATCAAAATCTGTCAAAGCATCTTCGTATCTTTCTTGATAGTATTTTACAAAAATTTTGTTGTCAAAATTCATTATGTTAAATCCGTCAGCACTAAGTTTAAACGCTTTATCATAGTCATTGATTGCTTTGTCATAATGTTCTAACTGAAAATGAGCATATCCTCTTAGTGAATACCATTCAGGGACAACGGGAAGTAATCTTGCTCCAATAGTTGTAATTTTAATCGCATCTTTGTATCTGTGTTTATCAATAAGATTTTGTGCGTATTCAAACGGTGAAAAGAATGTTGCACTGATAAAGACTAAAACAAGTGCAATATTTGCTTTTATTAGTTCTGATTTAAATAATGAATAATATTTAGGGTCAATTGTTTTTGAATGTTGAAAATATACTTTTTCGTACTTGCCATATTTTTCTAATAATTTTTTCTCAAATAAGAAAGTGCTTATTGTTGTAATAAATTGGCTTACAAGAACAAGTATTCCAAACATTATGAAAGCATTTACATACCAGCTGTTGTTTATGAATAATGCAAATTTTGGGAAAATAAATTCATAAAGGAGTCCGACAAATAGTATTAAAATGAATACGACAGAAAATCTTTTATAGACTCTGATAATTTGCCAAACTTCATCAATTTCTTGTTCGCTAAATTCTCTGTTAAATTTGTAACCTAAAAATGATGCGTTATTAGTTGTTCTAATAACTGTCTTCTTTTTGTTTTTTGTGTAAAAATCCATTGGGGATTGTTTATACAAATGTTCAAGAATACCAGGTTGCTTCATTTAATTTTCCTTTTTGAGCTTATAATATAACAAAAATTATATATATCAACACAAGTTAAAATGTTTTTATTTTTTGTTCAATTTCAGATAGGGAAAGCCCTTTGTAATTTATTCCTGAAGATGTGATTGGTTGATGATATATGTTTTTGTTTATTGAGTACGATTCAACAAGAATAGCCGGTGGGAATATTGACCATTTGTAAATTGCGGTACTCATTCGTTTGTAAAATTTATCCAACCATTCTGTTTTTTGTTCTTTTGAAATGTTATGAGCTTTTTCATATAAAAATTCTGAGTTCAACATTTCGTTATAGGTTTCGTGTTTATTTTCTATACGCCAAATAACTTCATCCATAAATTCATAAGGCATAAGGGCATCTTCTGCACATAATGTTTTTCCTGTTTTTGGGTCAATTGCAAGTTCTGCTCCTGGACGTTTAAGAATAATTGATTCAGGGATTGCGTTTTTAATTTCTCTGTTTTTGTTTAACCAACGTGCAAGTGCAAATAATTTTGTTTTAGTTACATCTGCAATTGGTGCAAATCCACCTGACATATCTCCATTGATTGTCGCATAGCCCATATAAGATTCAGATTTGTCTGATGTTGCAATAGGAATACAGCTTGCAAATTCGTTACTGATGCCAAATAGAATTACAGCTCTTGATCTGGCTTGGATATTATCCATAGTGTATGATTGTTTATAACGACAAGTCCAATTTTCTTCAACTGATTTGAATAATGTTTGAAGATTGTTATCGGTTGTATCAACCATTTCTTTAATTGGAGCTTCTGCAAAATGGATGCCTAAATTATTTGCCAAAAGTTCAGCATCAGTTTTGCTTTCTGTACTTGTAAGTTTTGATGGCATACTGATACCATAAACATTTTCAGCACCTATTGCATCCGCAAGTAATACTGCACAAACTGTTGAATCCAACCCGCCTGATAGTCCTAAAACTGCACGTTGCAATCCTGTTTTATTGAAATAATCTCTAATTCCTTGAATAAGTGTTTTGTATGTTCTTTCCATATCAGGTTCATAATCAAGAGAAAAAAATTTTTCCTTGTTATCTGGTTGAGGAGTTGCTTCTGTTGAAGTTGAAAATGGGTTTATAATCAGAAAATCTTCTTCAAAAGATTTGGCACAAGCTACAACCTGTCCGTTTTTATCAAAAAGTTTACTACCACCATCAAATGAATTTTCGTCAACTGCACCGACTTGGTTAACATAAACAACTGGTGTTGAAATTAGTCTTGCAAATTGAGAGTATGGTGCTTCAAATTTTTCGGCTTTGTCAGGTTTTGAAATTGTAGAATTACAGTTGATAATAATTTCTGCATCATTTAGTTCAAAACAGGTATCACCGATAGTAATTTTATAAGTTGTTCCATTTATTTCGGTTTTATTATAATGATTTTTATGGATAATTTCTTGGATTTTGCCGTTGTTCAAAACCGCAAGAGAGTTTATTGCATTTTTATCCTCATCTTCGTCATAAAATCCGACAATAGCTGTTGTTGAGGTTGTAACTTTGGCGATTTCTTCTAACCATTTTTTATTTTGCTCAACAATAATAGGATAGCGTCTAACTGTATCGTCTAGTCCATAACCCACTAAAGCCAGTTCAGGAAATACAACAAGGTCTAGTTTATTTTCTTCAGCCTTTTTAATTCCTTGAACGATTTTTTTAGCATTGTATTCGATATTGCCTGAGATAGTGTTTATTTGAGCTATTCCTATTTTGTTGTTTAATTTATCCATAAATATATCCTTAAATCAAAATTTTTGATTTAATTATATCTCAAAAATGGAATATAAAACTATTTTTCAATTGCAATTTTGATACAGTTATCTTTCTTTGTTTTAAATGTATCGTAGGCTTCCATAATGTTTTCCAGCTTGTATGTATGAGTTACCAAAAAGTCAGTGTTTATTTTACCTTGAGAGATTAAATCAATAAGTTTAGCTGAATGAATTGCATCAATTCCACCTGTTTTAAATGTAAGATTTTTGCCATACATTTTTGGAAGTGGTAACACTTGGTTTTCTTCGTACAATGCAACAACTGCTACAATTGCGTTTGGTCTTGCAATTTTCCATGATAATTCAAAGGTGTTATTTGCTCCTGCGGCTTCTATAACTTTATCGGCACCTCTGCCTTGTGTAAGTTTTTTGATTTCTTCTTCAGGATTACAGTTTGAAGAATTTATATAATGATTTGCAAGGTTTTGAGATTTAGCAAGGTCTAATCTTGATTGTTCAATATCAATTGCGATTATGTTTTTTGCACCCAAGACTTTAGCACAAATCATTGCACATAATCCGACAGGTCCGCAACCGATAACAGCTATGGTATCTTCTTCTTTGATTTCGCACATTTCTGCACCAAAATAACCTGTCGCTAAAATATCCCCAACAAACAATGCGTTTTTATCGGTAACGTTATCAGGAAGTTTGTTTAGTCCTTGGTCAGCAAGAGGAACTCTTACGTATTCAGCTTGGCACCCATCAATCCTGCAACCGATTTCCCAACCGCCTTTTTCACAATTGTTTATGAAACCCCTTTTACAGAAAAAACATTCGCCGCAAAAAGTTTCGCAATTTGCACTAACTCTATCTCCAACTTTTAAATTTTTAACGTCAGACCCGACTTCAACAACTTTACCAACATATTCGTGTCCAAGTACAACATTATTGTTTGCTCTTGGTACTTGTCCGTGGATTATATGTAAATCACTTGTGCAAATTGATGACATTGTAACTTCTACAATTGCATCTTTCGGGTCTAAAATCTTTGGGATTTCTCTTTCTATAAGTTTGTAATTGCCATCAAAATTTGTATCATAAACAAGTGCTTTCATATTCTCTCCTTTTGTAAAATCTATCTTAGCATATTATTTTTTTTATTGTTATTTTGTAATAATATATTGGTGTGAATTAGATAAGGAGACGAAGTATGAAAAAAGTTTTAATCTCTCTTTTTATGGCAGTTGTAATGGTGTTACCAGTTAGTGCCGCTGATTATAACGCATCAGATAGAGTTCAAACTAAGTCGGATCGTAGCCAT
>JAZSDA010000054.1:0-3684 GCA_045530955.1 Candidatus Gastranaerophilaceae bacterium | reverse complement strand
TTTGGGTGGCACAAACGAAACAGTAGCAGAATCTGTATAACTTGCAACTACGGTTGAAATGTCTGCAAAAGTATAAGATACTGTATGTTTAAATGTCGACTCTGTTTTTGAAATATTGATTGTTTGAGTTTTTCCCATTGTTAAACTTGAATTTGAAAGTGTGAAGTTAGAACCTCTTGGAATTGTATCTAATATAATATATTCTGTACCCGTACCCGTTCTCACTGTTTGTGCGTTTGAAGTTGTTGTATTGTTTGAAATTGAATACGAAATTAAAAAAGAAGCCGTACCGTTCGTTGTATGATTTATAGTCCACGTTCTTGTTCCTATTAAAGTTTTTGTACTTGTTATTGTTATATTTTGATTATTTGTAACTTGAACATTACTTATTGTGCAATTCCAATTAGATTCAAATGACCAACCAATAGGAGCTTTTAAATAAACATTTGCGGTAACAACCGATATATTTTTTTCAATATCTTGTACCGCATTCCATTCACAAGTTAGGGTATAATTTGAGTTATCGGGATATCCTTTAATCGTACCGCTTAATGCCATTTTTATTCATCCTTTCTTTATTATTCTTCAAAAACAAATAAGATTCCACCACGACCAGACGGTTTTAATTTTATATTTCCGATTTTTAATTCATTAAGAACGTCTGCGTTTGTAATGCTAAGTTGTTGGTCTGAAATTTGTGCAACCTTGTTACCATTATCTAAGAAATCTAAACTATCATTATCTAATTTAATCGTTTTTGAAGAGTTTTCCGTAGATTTAATTGTTAATCCATCCGTAGCGAAAGAGAAATGTGTTGTTATCTCATCAACATTTTCTCCTAAACTTTCAACTTTTGAAGCGGTAATATTATAACTATCAGATAATTGTGAAACTTTTGTGAATGTTTCTTTCGTCATTCCTGATAATGAATTTGTAATTGCTTCGTGAAGTGCTTCTGATGATGTATAAAATTTATTAAATTTTTCTAAAATAGCCGACAGTCCTGTTTCACTTGTATTTAACATATCAGTTTCCATTTGAGAAATCGCTTGTGTTAATTCCTCTTTTGCGACATTTAACTCTGTCATCAATGAACCAAATGTTCTATTACCAACGGTATTATACATTGATTTAAGTTTTTCATATAATGAAATAGCGTCACGATATTCAGAACTTAATTTAACTTTCATAGATGGTATGATTGCATCTGAACTTGTAGTTTGATTGAGCATATTTGATAAATCAGACACGTTATCTTCAATAACTTCATTTAAAGTCAAAGTGAATTGTTCCGTATCCCATTTTGACGGACTCCATGCAGTAGCTATGCTACCTAATTCTAATTTAATATTTGTAGCCAATACAAAAGCATTTTCCCCAAAATCGACACCATAAACACTAACTGTATATACTGAATTTTTTGTTGTTTTAAAAGTGTGTTTAAATTGATTAAATGATGATAATGTATCAAAGTTCGTATTGTTTGACGGTTCTACGTTGCAACTTGAAATCATTTTATGACCATCAATATCTTTTATTGAAATACGAATTAAATCTATGTTTTGCCCCGTACAATAACCACTGATTGTATACTCTGTATTTGCAATCAAGATAAGAGGTAAGCTTGTTATACCATATCTACCCTCTACATTTGTTGCTTGAATTTTCAATACATTCATACCCTCACGCAGTTCTTCTGATAGAACATCAATAGATTTAACTGCACTTAAATCATCTGTCATATCGTATGTTGTCCATTGTGATAATTCATAAGCAAAATCTGAGTTTGGTAATAGGTTTTCCGAACCAATAGTTACACCATAGAATTCTGATTCAATTTTTTTAGAAACGGTATTTGTAATTTCGTCTTTTGCGATATTAATTTGCGACAACGTTTCTTCTTTTGTATAGTATTCTCTAACACTATTACTTTCATCAGGTGATGGACTCCAATCCGTTTCAATGTTTCCTCTTTCTAATTTCATATTAGAGAATTTAATTTCACCTTGAACACCTGTCATTAAAACATGAACCCCTGCAAAACCTCTTGAACTTTCATCAGTTAAAATCAATGATTTAGATATATGTCCTTTGTGAGACTGACCAACAACAATTTTATTTTTATTCTCATCAATAAGAATATTGTTTTTTTCATCTATGATACTCA
The DNA here is from genome assembly GCA_045530955.1 of Candidatus Gastranaerophilaceae bacterium. Classification (GTDB taxonomy): domain Bacteria; phylum Cyanobacteriota; class Vampirovibrionia; order Gastranaerophilales; family Gastranaerophilaceae; genus Zag111. The sequence continues at coordinate 1,517 of JAZSDA010000054.1, read as the reverse complement.
GTATAGTTGAAGTTGTTGGTGCAAAAATTTCATCACTTAAATCTATTATTGCTCCAGATGATTCACCTAATGATTTTTGATAATCACCATCCGTTTGAATTTTGAAAGAACCTGCGGAGTTTTCACTTATTTCATAATCAAAAGATAAAACAACTTGAGAATCGCCTAAACCACAAAAATGTTCATCGCTATCCATAATTGGGTAAAGTTTTACTACTTGATTTTCTTCTGCATTTCCGACTACAGTTTTTGGAATAGATGTTCCGATTAATAAGTTTGTAGCACCAATCTCTAAGTTGTCAACCTTGTCAATCAATGTTTTAATTGTTTCTGCCGATTCTGCAATACTTGTTATTTCTAAAGTAATTTCCTCTTTTGCAACCTCAATAGCACTATCTGTTTCTTCTTTAGTGTAATAATCTTCTAAAGTGGTTTGAATTATTGAATTTGTCTCATCAATAGTATTCTTGAAAATGGTTTCAACGTTCGCTTTTGTTTCATATGTTGTTGAAACACCTAAATTAATTTCTTCTTTTGTGATATTAATTCTTGAATCGGTTTGCTCTTTTGTATAATAATTTGATAATTGTTGTGTTACATAAATATTAGAATTGTTCTCAATGTCTTCAGGAGCGATTGACCAATTTGTAATTTTATTTCCTATTTTAATTTGAGCTTCTCTGATCACAAGAGTACCCGTAACTCCGTCTGCCCTAAATCTAAATTTTGCGTCTTGTTGTAAAGCGTCCCATCTAGTAACAAAAGAAACTTGTTGATTTGTAACGTTAATTGTTTGGAATCTATCAGATACAATAATATCGTATACTGGTAAATAAGTAAGCATATTTGAAGTTGACAAATATTGTGACTGGAATTTTAAAGTTGAACCATTTTGAAATTCGGCATTTAAGTCATATTTAAAAGATACAATAACATCTCTATCTGTAATATCGGAAATAATATCATAAGCTTCCCAAGATTCATTCGCTATACCAGTAAAAGTATAGCTTTTTTCTTCGCTTGTTCCTAAAACTCTATTCATAGAACCAATATTAATTCCTTCTATTGCTTCACCTATTTTAATAGACGTTGATTCTTTTGTTTCATATGTTTCGGAAACTCCTAATTCAATTTCTTCTCTTGTTTGAGAAATAATACTATTTGTTTCATCTTTAGTGTAATAATCACCAGTAACTCCAATAACATAATCTTTTGAATCTTGTAAAGTTTGTTCCATAGCGTCTTGTAAGGCAGGACTTAATGTGTTGGTTGTGTAGTCACTTAGTTTTCCATCTAACTGGTCATTGACATTATCCATTGCTTGTTCTACTGCACTATTAACAATCGAATCCGTTGCTTCTTTGACTGCAACTTCCGTTGCGTCTTGAATTTGTTTACTTGCATTTTCTTGTGTGACGAAAGTTTGAGATAAATTACTTTCAAATTCATTAAGATTTGCAGTAATCATGGCTTGTGTTTTTTCTTCTGTCATAGCTGTATTAAGCGTTGTTTGGATT
>JAZSDA010000023.1:0-6823 GCA_045530955.1 Candidatus Gastranaerophilaceae bacterium | reverse complement strand
AAAAGAGGATGAGCTTTTAGATTGTGGTGTTATCACTAAATCCCGTATTTCTATGGAAAAGCTTACAAAAGCTTTTACTGTTTATCCTGCAAAAGGTTTGGCAGGTAGTAAAAACTCCAATTTCTATGAATTTCTAACAATGGGCACTGTACCATATTTGATTGGTAGCGGTATGTTAATGGCTATTTTCAACTCTGCAAACTCTTCATTCCTGCCATTTGATACCAAAAGTGCTGCAAAATTAGGTAATAAGATGGCTTTAGGCGTTCTGTTTTATGGGGTGTTTAAAGAAGTTTCTAAACTTTTTATAACATATCCTGTGAAATGGAAAACTGGTGTGGATACTGAGCTTCCATATGCTAAAGTTAATTATCTGATTAAAGAGCACGACAAAGACGAAGGTACAACTCGTGAATATCATAAAGTTGGCGAAAGTGTTGACTTTACACGTTGGGATTTATTGTATGCTAAGCCTGAAGATAAAAAACCTTTGAATTTCAGATATGATAAAATTGCGAAGAAAAATGGTTTAGGTGAAAATCTAAATGATTCAGATCAGGAAGTTAAGCCTATTTATAAAGAGATTTTGATTAAGTCAAAATTGGCAAAAAGTATTTCATCTTTCATGTGGGCTGCAACAGGTGTTGCGTTAGCATTCCAAAAACCGTGGGAGAAATATTTTAATGTTGCAACTTTAAAATTCTGGAATGGTGAAGAATTTCTTCATTCGTTGAAAGTTTTTGGTCAAAGCTTTGTAGAAAGTGCTGAATCTTTAATTAAAGGTGAGGCTGAGGCTACTTCTAAAGTTGCAAAACACTCTGGAAAAGTTATAGTTGGGCTTGCAGCTTTAACAACATTAGCAGGCTTGTTGAATACATTCCACATAACCAAAAAGCCATCAAAACATAATGCTGAACAAGTTATGGATAGAAATAAAGAAAGTGTGGTGGGATAATGAGAACTACAAACTTAATCCAATCATACATTTCTACACATCCTGCAAATCAACAGTACAAATCTGATAAAGCTGTTAGAGAATTTGATGTTCGTAAAGAATTATCTAATCGTACATTTATTAAACCGTTACCAAGTAATGGTAAATTGGTTCGAAATGGTCTTTTTGATTCGCCATCAGAATTCAGAAAAGATATGATATACGATTGGAATGCTCTAAAACATGCAATGACAGGTGATGCTAATGACCACGAATTGGGTAGATTAAACGATGTTGGTATGAAACTTGGTGGTTTAGCTATTGCTGGGTATTTATTTACAAGAAAACAAACTCCAATGACCAAATTGTTTGAATTTATCGGTTTAGGTACATTCTTTGCTTCAATGGATCTATGGCCAAAATTATTCATTCAATTGCCTGCTCAGTTAATTCATGGTGTAAATGTTCGTCAACAATATGAAGATAGTTTCGGTAGAAAGAAGATGTTCTATCAAGATCACCAATTTATTCCTTGGGATTTATATTCTGATGAAGAAATAAATAGAATTGGTGATAGATTAAACGTTGATAAAGATATGCCTAACAGGCGTGATTATATTCAAGAAAAAATGCGTAAGATTGCATTACAAAATAATACTTTGTGGATGTTAACCGCAGGTTTTGCAACTCCATTGATGAGTGCATTGATGTGTAATCTTCTTGAAAAGCCTGTTGCTGCTTATTTAGATGGTAGAACTTCAAGACAGGCGGCAAATTTACTTACAGATTTTGATAACCAAATTAAGAAATTTGATTTCACTGCAAATACAAAAGCTTTAGAAGAATTGATATCAGCTCAAGCTGGTAAACCTATTACTGAGGAATTTGTTGAATCAGTTCTTGCAAACTTCTCAGAAGGTTTGGATAATATGGCAGCAGAAGGTTTGAAATTAGATTTTGAAAATATCTTGCCTGTTGGCAATAAGTTCAATTTGTCAGCTAAAAATGTTCAAGGTATTCAATCTGCGATAAAAGAAGTTTTTGCTAGCTTGAACTTGTCAGATGAAGAATTGGCTAAAATTATTCCATCTGAAGATGTTATCAGAACTAGATTATCAGACAAAAATCTTTTAGGTGGTGATTTTAAAGAATTTTCTGACCATACAAAAGTTATTCAAGATGTCTTAGAAGAACATATTCAAAGATTTGTTCAGGAAAATCCAAATAACCCTGTTGCAAAAAGATTATCATTCTTTATGGATCGTTTGCTTCACGGTGCTGAACACGGTGCAGACTCACCATTGTTAAAAGCGTTTAAATCTACAGGTGCAACTGTATTAGATGATGGTTTAATCGCAACATTGAGATCTGTGTCTGCAGGGTTGAATTCGTTCAAAGCAAAAACTGCAGTGTTAGACAAATATGCGTTTATGAAAGCAGCACAAGCTCCTGAAACTTCCCTTGCAAATGGTTGGAACCAAGTTCAAACAGCTTTATTCAAGGCGTTAAAATTCACTCCTGAAGAAATTAGTAAGGCTAGACTTGATGGTGAAATTGCCTCTGAAGTACTAAGAAACAAATTAGAATTGATTACTGCTGATAAAAATGCATATACAACATTTATCAGTGAATATAAAGATGCTCTAAAACTTCTTAAAGAACGTTTAGACACTATGGATATGACAAAACAACAAACTAATAGCAGTTATAAAACATTGGTAGATTCAGCTTATGATTCTATTGCAAAACTATTAGGTGAAAAAGGTTTCTATTCAACAGTTGATAACCTTGTAGGTTTTGGTCCAAACAATGCAACTTCTTCTAAAGCATTGGCATATGACTTTATTTCAGACAGGGTTAAAGGGGTAAAAAGTTCATTCTACCGTTTCTTGAATATGGCAGATATGTATTACAGAATTTCACACCCAGATGCTGCGTTTAATAATTTCTTATCAGCACTTCCTAGAGAAGCAAAAGAAGAATTAGTTGAATTAGCTAAGATTACATTATTAGAAGGTCATAATTCTGATTTTGCTGTTAAGTTCTGGCAATTACGTAATCCAAGCCCAAATATGGAAGATATGTCAGATATCGTAGTTGAAGGTGGTAAAGTAGTAAATAAATACTTTGGGAAACATGAAGCAGGTCAAGTTGTTGAGCTTGCAAATGATAATGCGTTTTATAAAACAGTAATGAAGTTGATGTTTGGTGAAAGAGTTCACCCGGATACTTTATCGGCTCTTGGAAATTCGTTGTTTGAAAGTGATTTCTTAGATTACAGAGCTAAAGCGTTAAGTATATTTGGCGGAGAACAATACTTCGTGAAACCAAGTTTTGTAGTTGACGGTGTAACTCAAAATTCTTCTTGGGTTAAATTCCTAACAATGGGTAGTTCACCAAATGAAATGTTCCATAAATGGGCAAATCAAAGTTTCAATAGTGGAAAATGGTTTAGTATGTTCGGTAAATTAGGTGCAGGACTAGTTGCGGTTACCTTAATTTCTCAGTTCTTCTTTGGAAGAATGAAAAAAGAAGATCCAAATCAAGGAGGTAAAGCATAATGTATATTACTTCAACTAATCTTATATCTCAAAAAGTTGCAAATTATTCTTATCCGTCTTTGAATAAGTCTATTGTGGCAAGTTCTGTTGCACCAACATTTAATGGTAATTTGATTTCTCAATATTTGGATAATGTTGCCAAGATTAATACTCCGATTGTTAATAAGCCAAATGAAGTTGAAAAAGTTTCAACTGTTGATGGTGAGAAAAAAACTTATAAAAATGATTTAAAAACATTGTTATTAACTAACAGTGCTAATATTATGGCAATTGTTCCAAGAATTTTCAACTCTAAGGATACTAACGCAAATGAATACATTGATGGTTCAGAACAATGTGGTACTTTCTTAAATGCAATAGATAGACTTGACGAATTAAAAGATTTAGGAATCAATACATTACACGTTCTTCCTATCAATCCTCCAGGGAAAAGCAGTGCAAAAGGTATAGCAGGTTCTGTGTATGCTCCTGAAGATTTGTTGAAAATTGATCCAATCTTGATTGATAAGAATGATCCAAGATCTGATGTTGAACAATTTAAGGCTTTTGTTGAGGCTTGCCATGATAGAGATATAAGAGTAATGGTAGATTTGCCAAGTTGTGCATCTTATGACTTGTATTTGGCAAAACCAGAGCTTATGGCAATCGAACGTAACGGTATGCCAAAGACTCCTCAAGGATGGCAAGATATCAGAATGTTCCAACCTTGGGAAGATGAAGGTAAGAGAACATTAAATCCTGAACTTCTTGAATATCACAGAAAATTTGTAGATTTGATGATTGATTCAGGTGTTGATGGTATTAGAGCAGACGTTGCCAGAGCGAAACCTGTTGAATTCTGGGATATTATTATTCCTTATTCAAGAAAACGTGATCCAGAGTTTGGCTGGCTAGCAGAAACTTATACATATGAAGATGCTTCTCCTCAGGCTAATATGCCTTATGATAGACCGGAAGATTCTCTTCGTGCAGGTTTTGATACTTATTACGGACAATACCATATTTTCCATGAATGGACATCTGCTAAGGATTTACATGATTATGTAATTGATAATTTGAATATGTCATATAGAGTTGAACGTGGTAAGTCTTTAATCGGTTCGTTTGCAACTCACGATGATATTTCACCAATGTTCCACGGTGGTGAGGTTTATTGCAATCTAACAACAGGTTTGCAAGCTACATTACCGATGATAAATCCATATTTTGTTGATGGTTTCCAATCAGGTGATTATTATGAATATAGTTACAGAAACCGACATTCAACAGATACAATGACTGATTGTCATGAGATGGAAGCTCACTGGGGTAAATTAGATATCTTTAATATCTCAAGAAAACCAGGTGGTAAAGATCCTCAAATTGGTGAATTTATGAAATCTACGTTGAAGTTTAGAGATGATTATGCTCATGTTCTAAAACGTGGTTCATATATTGTTCTGAATAAAGAAAAAGATAAATTAGATCAGGTAATTGCGTTTGCACGTCATAGACACGGCAAAACTTTACTTGTTCTTGCAAATAAAAACGTAAACAGAAATGTTGCTTGTAAAGTACAAGTTCCGACATTAAGAGAAAATCAAAAACTAGTAAACTTGTTACCAGCTTATGGTGAGAAAAGTAAGTTTCAGGTATCAAAAGGTGAAATCGCAGTAGATTTAGCACCAGGTAGAATTCACGTATTTGAAATTGATACCCCATACATTGAAACTTATACAAAACAAGTTTATAAACAGCATTAAGAGAGAAGAAAAAACGCCGAACTTTAAAGAAAGTTGGCGTTTAATTCTATTTGTATGTTTTGTTTATTACTTATTGCTGATATAACCGTTTAGAGCAGTGTAAGCTGCAACATATGGTGAAGCTAAGTAAATATAACCTTTTGTGTTACCTAAACGACCTTGGAAGTTTCTGTTTTGAGTTGTCAAACATACTTCATCATCTGCTAATATGCCGGCATGAATACCTACACAAGGTCCGCAACCTGGTGAAAGAATTGTTGCATTAGCGTCAATAAATGTTTCTAATAAGCCTTCTTGTAGAGCTTGTTTGTAAACATCTCTTGATGCTGGACAAATTAACATTCTAACATCTGGGTGAACTTTTTTACCTTTTAAGATATTAGCAACTGTTCTCATATCTTCAATTCTGCCGTTTGTACAAGTTCCAACGTAAACTTGTTGAACTTTGATATCGTTTAAATCTTTTGCAAGTTTTGTGTTATCTACTGTGTGAGGGCAAGATACTGTGTGTTCAATTGTTGCGGCATCAATTTCGATTACTCTTTCATAAACTGCGTCAGTATCAGGTTTTATAACTTGGAATTTATCTCCTCTGCCGCGTGATTCTAAATATTCCTTAGTTTTTTCGTCAGGAACGAACAAACCGCATTTTGCACCCGCTTCAACGGCCATATTAGCAAGTGTGAAACGCTCAGCCATACACATATTGTCAATTGTTTCACCACAGAATTCTAATGCTTTGTAAGTTGCACCATCAGCACCAATCATTCCGATTAAGTGAAGCATTAAATCTTTTGAACAAATTCCTTCGTTGAATTTACCTGTTACAACGATTTTGAAAGTTGATGGAACTTTTAACCAAGTTTTGCCTAACGCCATAGCAACTGCAACGTCAGTTGAACCCATACCTGTTGCAAAAGCACCTAAGGCACCTGATGTACAAGTGTGTGAGTCCGCACCAACTAGAATTTCTGTTGGGTTTACAAATGTTTCGACAAGTCTTTGGTGACAAACTCCTGAGCCTATTTCAGATAAAACTGCACCATATTCTTTTGAAAAATCTCTAAGAATTGTGTGCATGTTTGATAGTTCTTTCTTAGGGCTAGGTGCCGCATGGTCGATGAAAAGAATTGTACGTTCAGGGTTGTGTAATTTTTCTTTTCCAAGTTTTTTGAACTCTTGAACCGTTAAAGGTCCTGTACCATCTTGCACTGCACAAACATCAACGTTTGCAATTACTAATTCGCCAGCTTTAACATCTTTTCCTGCGTGGCTTGATATGATTTTTTCTACTAAAGTTTGTCCCATGTGTTTTTCCTCACTCTCTGTTATTTCTATAATAAAACAAATATTTTATAATTGAGAAATAAAAATTAAATCTTAATAAATATTAAATAATAGCTTGATTTTTGCGTATGTTCTTGTTACGATTAAGGCTGTCAGAAGTAAAAAGTTCCAATACGATTTCCAAATAGCTTTAAATAGCTTATGTTTTGGCGTATTGACTTATAAGTCGGGTAACCCAAAACCTGCAAAAATAAATTTATTACTTAAATTAGAATTAAATTACGAAAGGTAAAAATCAA
>JAZSDA010000006.1:0-2630 GCA_045530955.1 Candidatus Gastranaerophilaceae bacterium | reverse complement strand
TCTTGCTCTGAATTCTTCGATGTATTGTGGCTCAACTAAGCTAGCGATATCATCGTAAGAAATTTCTTCGATTTTGTGGATTTCGTGAGAAGTTCTGAAACCATCGAAGAATTGTAAGAATGGAACTTTAGCTTTATAAGTAGCTAAGTGAGCAACTAAAGCCATATCCATTTCTTCTTGAACAGAGTTAGCAGCTAACATTGCATAACCTGTGTTACGGCAACCCATAACGTCTGTATGATCACCGAAGATTGCTAATGATTGAGCAGCTAGAGCACGAGCTGAAACGTGGATTACGTGAGGAAGCATTTCCCCAGCAGCTTTGTGCATAACTGGAATCATCAACAATAAACCTTGTGATGCTGTGTAAGTTGATGTTAGAGAACCAGCTGCTAATGAACCGTGAACTGCACCTGCAGCACCTGCTTCAGATTGCATTTCTGCTACTCTAACTTGTTTTCCCCAGATATTTTTCTTACCTTGAGAAGCCCATTCATCAATCCATTCACCCATTGTAGATGAAGGTGTGATAGGGTAGATTGCTGATACTTCACTCAACGCATAAGCGACGTGAGCGGCAGCATAGTTGCCATCAACTGTAATTGTTTTTCCTGGCATAATATTTAACCCTCCTTATTTATGCTTTCTTAATAACAACTGTACCCCTACATGATAATACAAACATACATTTTGACCAAATTTTATGCGTGTAAATTTATGTTACAATTTACCTTTTTTTAGCCTAATCGGGTTAAATATTTTTATGCTTTGTTGTTGTATAAAAAGATAGAAGGTTTAAATTTCATGAATATAACTTTATTAACCCCTAAATTTACAAATTATACAGCACAAAGACGTGAAAATTCGCATAACAGTACACCTGTTATGCACTCAAAGCTTTCACCTTTGAGTGCAGATACTATATCTTTTACAGGAGCTAAAGATAAGGCTGCAAAAGCTGTTAAAAAACAAGTTGAAAGCAAGGCTGTAACTTTATTGGATTTTATCGGTGCAAGATATGAAGAGCAAGAAGTACCTAGATTTGAGAGAATTTCAGAACTTTATCATAATACTTTGTTAGCAGCAGCTAAAAAATTAACTAAGTATGGTTTTGATTATGATGAAGCTTATAACTCTCAGTGTCCAATTAAGTCAACATCGTCTTATATATCAAAAATGAAACGTTCAAAAAGTTTTCAGGTATTAGATCCTATCAGGGGAACTTTATATTGTAAAGATCCGTATAACTTGGATAATTTATTAGCTTTGTTAAAAGAAATGAAAGAAGCTGGGTATATCCCATATAAAACTGATGTTCCATTAGCAAAATTATTGAAACGTGGATATATTCCAACAGTAGAAGATTTACAAAACCCTGCTCAAACTGTAAAAGTTACAGATCTTGATTTGAGGTTAAATAATAAGCAGTTAGATGTCGAAAACATGCCTGCTGCGTTGCGTCCATTTGTAAGTGGTCCTCTAAAATCAGGCTTAGAAGATATTCAACTAAGATTTATTCGCACATGTGATATCAACAGTCAAAATCCTGTATATCATGAGTTGTTAATCATGTTTGGTCCACATTCAACAATCGCAAAACACCAAGAACACCGTGATGTTTATCAATGGGTAAGACTTTTTGATGAATTTGAAGTTCCGTTAGAAGAAACTTCGTTACAAACTCATTCAGGTAAAGCTCTTACTTATATGGAAAGAATTAGCGAAATGTTCAGAGGAAAAGTTTCTCAAAAATTATTCTTGAATGCTAAAAACAAAGATTGTTTAGGTATCCAAGAAGAGTCAAGAATTGTCTTTACTGAAGAAGATTTGAACTTGTTTAGAGGTTACTTTAATGGATTGAATGATCGTCTTCTTTCTGTTTATAAGTCATTAGGCAGAAGTCAGGAAGTTAAAGAAATGAAAAGCCGTGATTTTGAAAGACTTGCAACAATTCGTGAAGGTTTAAAAGCTACAATAAACTTGTACAACGCAAAAGCAGGTTTACCGTTATTAGGAGATTAAAAAAATCCCTCTCAAGTGAGAGGGATTTTTAGTATTTGCACTTTTCTTACTGAGCTTTTGCAAATGATTCGTTTGATCTTGATTTGATTTCTGAAACAACTTTGTCGATAAATTCATCAACAGTAAATGTTCCAACTTGACCAATACCACGTGCACGAACTGCAACAGAGTTTTGTTCAATTTCTTTATCACCGATTACGCAAACGTAAGGGATTTTCTTATCTTGTAAACTTTCTCTGATTTTGTAGTTCATTGATTCTGATCTGTCATCAAGATTTACTCTGATACCAGCTTCACGCATTTTTCTGTAAACTTGTTCAGCAAAGTCAACGTGTTTTTCGTTAGAAATCGGAACAATATTTACTTGAGTCGGAGCAAGCCATGTTGGGAATGCACCAGCGTAATGTTCAATTAAGATACCGTGGAATCTTTCCATTGAACCGAAAATTACTCTGTGAAGCATTAATGGAGTTTTTAATTGACCATCTTTGTCTTGGTATTTGATATCAAATCTTGCTGGTAGGTTGAAGTCTAGCTGAATTGTAGCACACTGCCAAGTTCTACCGATAGCATCTTTGATTTTGAAGTCGATTTTTGGTCCGTAGAAT